>NZ_JBFHKV010001423.1:0-1752 GCF_041595215.1 Stieleria sp.
GAGATCGCGGGGACGCCGGCCAGGTTCGCGCCGACGGTGAACAGATCGCACAGATACATCTGGATCGGATCGTCAATCTTGTCGCCCAGCGGAAACGCCGGCGTCGGTGTGACCGGTCCCAACAACAGATCGACTTGCGAGAATGCGGCGTCATAATCGCCGCGAATCAACCGTCGCACCTTAAGCGCTTTGTTGTAGTACTCGTCGGCGTACCCTTCGCTCAGTGCGTAGGTCCCGATCATGATGCGGCGTTTGACTTCCGCGCCAAACCCCTCGGCACGACTGCGGCAATACATCGCCACCAAATCTTTCGCCTCTTCACCGGCGCGATGTCCATAGTGTGCCCCGTCGTAACGCGACAGGTTGCTGCTCGCTTCGCTCGGCGCGATCACGTAATAGGTCGGCACCCAATACTCGCGGTGCGGCAGATCGACATCGACGATCTCGGCGCCCAGTTCCGCAAACACGCCGATCGCGTGCGCGACCGCGGTTCGGATCGATTCGTCGATGCCTTCGGCTTGCAACGATTCACGCAACACCCCGATCCGCATGCCACGAAGATCGTTCGATTCGGTCGCCAAGGTGAAATCGGGAACGGCCTGGTCGAGCGACGTCGAATCCCGCGGCTCGAACCCCGCGATCACGTTCATCAACAACGCGCACTCCTCGGCCGACCACGCCATCGGGCCGATCTGGTCCAAACTGCTGGCAAAGGCCACCAAACCGTATCGGCTGACCCGACCATAGGTCGGCTTCAATCCCGTCACGCCGCAAAACGCCGCGGGCTGACGGATGGAGCCTCCGGTGTCGGTGCCCAGACTGAGCGGAACGGTCCCGGCAGCCACCGCCGCGGCGGCGCCACCGCTGCTGCCGCCGGGAGTCCGTGAGGTATCCCAGGGGTTCTTGGTGATCCCGAACGCACTCGTTTCGGTACTCGCACCCATCGCGAACTCGTCCATGTTCGTCTTGCCGACGATCACGGCGTCGGCGGCGCGGAGCTTTTCGACGACGGTCGCATCGTAAGGCGGACGAAACCCACGCAGCATTTCCGACGAGCAGGTCGTCGGCATATCGGACGTGCACAACACGTCTTTGACGGCGATCGGTACACCGGCCAGCGCCCCCAGCGGCTGTCCGGAGGCACGCTTGGCATCGACCGCTTGGGCGGCCGCGAGCGCCGCGTCGCGATCGACGTGGGTGTAAGCGTTGTGCGTCGACTGAGACGCCTCGATCGCGTCGAGGGCACGTTCGGCGATTTCAACCGCCGACGCCTCACCGGCAGCCTGCAATCGCAGCACTTCCAAAGCAGAATCAAGCATGAAGGGGATGACTCGTTACGACCAGATGGATGACAGTCATGAATTATCGACCATCCTCCGCCGATCGACCACCGGGCATCGAAGGGGGAATCGAGCGCATGTTGGTGTCCAGCCTTCAGGCGCATCCCGCTCGCTGCGAAGCAGCGAATCAGGCGGCTGAAGCCTGCACACCAGCGCATGTTGGTGTCCAGCCTTCAGGCGCATCCCGCTCGCTGCGGGGGACGTCGATTGTATAAGTGACGGAAATTAAGAAGTAGCAGCGCAGGCCTAGAATCGCCCACGGAAGGTCCGGGAGGCGATCCCGATAGGGATCTCAGCAAGTAGCCGGCGGTTTGAGCGCAGCGAACACCGCCGGGAGAGCGTAAAACGCGCGTCGACGATCCCGGAGGTGATCGCAGCAATCTCGCTGCGACCCCGTCGGGGTCGGCGTCAC
>NZ_JBFHKV010001424.1:0-1749 GCF_041595215.1 Stieleria sp.
GCGCCGAAGTATCAGCGGGGGATCATGGCGACACATGTTGCCGATGAGTTTGTCTCACCCGCAACGATCGAGTTGCGACGACTGCTGTTCATTTCGGTCGCGGTTGAAGATGAAGCTGGTGAAGCGGTGAAACAATTCTCGCTTTCGGCGTTGACGCCGCGGGGCAAAGCGCAGTCGCAACGATTTCAAGTTTCCGATGACGGAGAGCTGCGCACCACGAAGGAGTTTTTGCGGGAGGCGGCAGGAGACGACGGCCGGGTTCAATTCGTCGCGCGATTCCCATTTGAGTCTGGATTGCTGCCGCTGGTAGAAACGGCGGAGGCCGAATCCGTGATCGACCGGCGCAGCTTGCGGTTGCAGACGCGGCAGGGCATCCGGGCATCTGGGCGGGTCGTCCGGGCGAGTGATGGCGAGGGAGTCGCGGATGTCCAAGTTTGCTGGCATCGTCAGGCGGACCATCTCGAGGACACGTTGCTCCGCGCCACGACCGACGCACAAGGCGAGTGGCGAATGGTGGTTCCAAAAGAAAAGGGCTTTCTAACGGTCGTTGGCAGTTCACCCGGACTGGATCTGTGGATGACCGATCGGTTCAATGCCGAGACTTCGAGACCACCGCAAATGACTCAAGCGATTGAAGCCGACGACCGCTTCGATTTAGAGGTGCCGGACTTCCAAATTCAAAGCATTCCCGTCCGCTGGGTGACGGTGGTCGATACGAGCGGATCGCCCGTGGAAGGCGTTTGGGTTCATTGCGGGTTCTTCGAGACGCTCAAGCGCGATAACCGAACGTATCACTTGCCGCAGACGCTGGCAGAGTCGGCGAAGACGGGGCCGGACGGTCGGTGTGCCTTGCTGCTGCATCGATCAACCTGGGAACATGGGACAGTGAGCGTGACGAAGATTGACGACGAAAGCTCCTCCACGCGTCCTCGATTCACGGCAGCCCAGGCAACGATCACCCCGGATTCCGACGCCCCCATCAAGCTGGTATTGCGTGATCCGTGGCTCGTCAGCGGGCGCGTGATGCTCGACGGTACGCCGGCGACCGGGCTTACGGTCGGCCTGACCACGCGTTTGATCGGATCGGGCGATTTCGGTCAATTCAAGACGGACACCGTACCGATCGGAGAGGATGGAAGCTTCCAAGTCCAAGCCGTCGCCGGACTGGAATACGCCGTCGCCGTTCGCCAGGATGCCGAGACGGAAAAGAAATACTTCTATTGGCAGACCCCTATTCCGGAAGCTCGGTCGGGACGCGTCGACGTCGGTACGCTCTCGATTTCGAGCAACCAACTCAAGACGCACCAACAGCTGTATGATGAGCGTTACAAACCAAAATAGGCAGCGCCGATCCACTCTCCACAGGAACCAACGATGACAGATCCGGAAACCACGCCCGAGCCCGAAGCCCCTTCCAAAGAAGAGCTTCGGTTGGCGATGAAGGCGTTTCGCAAACGATTGAAGCTGATGAAATTGGATGAAGAATCCAGCCTTGGGCACGGACCGATGTCATCGGGACGGAAATCCAGCATCGCCGCGATCCGTCCACCGGATCAGTTTCCCAAGGCGGTCTGGCAAGAACTCGCCCGCCAAGGAAAACTCCGCCACGACGGTGGCGGGCTGTACGCGATCACGGAAACCTAGTGGTCTAGCTCAGTTTTCGGGTAGTGGACGAGGCGACGAGTCCCCTGTAGTGGACGAGGCGACGAGTCCCCTGTCGTCGGCGAGTCCCCTGTCGTCGGCGAGTCC
>NZ_JBFHKV010001425.1:0-1741 GCF_041595215.1 Stieleria sp.
CGGGGCTGGTTGATTCGCGAATTTGCCGACAGCGGTGACTCCGTCACCGCCGAATGGAGCTACGCGATGCTGCGTGCGGGCAGCGAAACGAAGCGAATCAATTTCGACGCCTGACGCCTCCTCGGCTGCGATCAGCCGACGGTCGAGAAATCTCGGGACTTGCGGCCGAGCAGTTTGTTGGCGTCATCGTCGCCGACGAACACCTCCTGCTTGGGATCCCAAGTCAGTTCGCGACCGGTCATCAGGGCGATGTTGCACAAGTGACAAGAGGTCATCGTGCGGTGATGCGACCAGACATCCGAGATCGGCTTGCCACGATCACCGATGCACTCAAAGAAGTTGCCCATGTGACTGCCGGGCTTTTTGCCTTTGCACAACTCGACGATGTAATCGTTCAACTCAGCTTTGTCGCTGTCGGTCAAACTGTTGACCGGTGAACCTTCCAGCTTTCCACGGTTGACGAAGATCCGTCCCTTGTCGCCTTCGAACAGGATCCCGTTGGGGAAATCAACGTTGTCAGCTTCACGTTTGTAATGATCGTTCACGCTGATCAACGAGCCGTTGTCGTACTTCAGATCGATGCTGAACTTGGTCGCGGTATTGAACGCGTTGGGCAAGGAGATGTCGCCATCGAGGAACGCGGCCCAGTCCAAGTCGCTGGGAACCGATTTGGGGAATTGACCGGTCCCTTTGATTCGAGTCGGTCCGTCTTCACCCGGCGCCAGAGCCCACTGCGCGATGTCGATGTGGTGGGCCCCCCAGTCGGTCATCTTGCCGCCGGAATATTCGAAGTACCAGCGGAACATCTTTCGCCGCTCTTCACAGTACTCCGCGTCCGGTGCCGGCCCGACCCACAGGTTCCAGTCCAGATCGTCGGGCGCATCGGTGGTTTCGAACGGGCCGTCCCCCGGAGCACCGCCGATGGCGACGTAGGCGTTGACGTTTTCGCCGAGTCGTCCGGTGTGGACCATGGCGATCGCCATCAAGAACAGACTCTTGCTGCTGCGTTGTTGCGTGCCGACTTGAAAAACGCGACCGGTTTCTTCAACGACCGCGCGAATCTGCTTGCCTTCGTCGATCGTCAAGGTGAGCGGTTTTTCGCAGTACACATCGGCGCCGCTGCGCAGGGCCGCGATGGCGATCGGCACGTGCCAATGGTCCGGGGTCCCGATGGTGACGACTTGAGGCTTCTCCTTTTCCAGCATCTCGCGATAGTCGCGGTACTTGGCCAGTTTGCCGCCGAACGCCTGATTGAATTCTTCGGTGTGGCGATCATCGACGTCACAGACCGCGATCATCTCGGCAAACTTTGCCGCCTCGCGGGCGATCTGGCCGCCGCGGTTGTAACGTCCCCGCGACCCGCCGACGCCGATCGATGCCAGTCGCAGCTTGGGGAGTGTGTCTTGCGCGATCACGGGGGCTTCGAAAGGCAAGCCGGAAACCGTTGCAGCAGCAGCCGATCCGGCGGCCGCGGTCTTGATGAACTGACGACGAGTCGTTGACATGTCAGAAATCCGTTGGGAAGAAGGAGAGCGGTGGAAGGGAAATGGATCGGAAGCCCAATAGAATAGTCGATCCGCAAGCCGCCGGGGCAAGCGTGTCGGTGTCCAGCCGATCTTCGATCCGGGAATCGAACCGCCGAATGCCCTGGTGGTTGGTTGATGCAATCTGGACGGGGCGTTTCACGATTTCCACCGGGCTGACGATCGAAAAGAGGTCCCACGGATGGCAGCGCGAACCC
>NZ_JBFHKV010001426.1:0-1737 GCF_041595215.1 Stieleria sp.
CACCTCCAGTACATAGCTGGTGTTGACTGTCCCCGTCACCGCCACCCGGAAGGTCCCCGGCCGGTCGATGGTGTAAACGTTGATCGGACGCGAATCCGTTCCCGTTGTGGTGACCGCTGTCAGTCCCATGATCTTCGCGGTCGCATCGGCGAATCCCTCAATCAAATCGATTCCGAGCGTCATCGCACCGGTTGGGCTGCTACGCAGTTCGCCCTCAGTGATCGTGAAGGAGTAGATGTCGTCGTGACTGCCTAGCATGCCGCTGATCGGTGCGGCAACCAGCGCGCGCGTGCCGCCCAGGTGCGGCTGGATCGTGGCGATCTGGTCGACCGCACCGTCGACGTCGTAGCTGATCGACTGGCCGGCGGTGGCACGAGGACTGATCGTGGTCAGTCTTGAGTTCGTGTCGTAGCCGTAGAACGTCCGGTCGCCCGTTGACACGTCGATCGCGACTGCCAATCGGCCTTCGTCGTCATAGCGATAAACAATCTGCTCGCCCGCCGGACCCACCCATTCGCTGATTCGCCGATCGCTATCGCGCACGATCGTCAACCGCTCCCCGCTCGGTGCAACGATCCCGCTGTCGGTCACCCGCAGCGATGTGCTGCCATCGGCCGCCGTGATCCGCACCAGTGAAAACGAGGCCGACGCCGTTTTCGCAGCATAGGAAAACCGTTCGCCGCTGGGGGAGACAAGCGTGAAAACGGTGTCGCCGACGGAGACCAGCGAGGGGCTGTAGGGAAGGCCGCTGCCGACGACGTAGTAGCCCGAACCGGCTTTGCGCAGGTTGGCTCCAAAGCTTTCGAGCGTCCAATCGACTCCCGAATCGGCTTGCCAAGCCGGCGCGAAGGTGGCGACAGTGCCCGAGGACAGGGCTGCCGGCGCGAATTGGAATCCGACGCGTTGTCCATCCGGCAGTGTGAGGTAGATCCGCGCGTCGTCGGTCATCGCCGCAAACGCGTCGCCGGAATCGGCTCCCAAGTCGAGCGACAATTGCGGATCAAGCAACGGCAGCGTCCAGCGGGCACCGAACGCCGAATCCTCAGCTGCGATCGTCAACGAATCATGGACCCGCGTGATCGGCACGGTGATCCCGCCCAGCGTCACCGAAAGATCCGTCGCCGTTTCAAACAGCGCCCCGGATTTATCGCTGGAATTGATTTCGATGTCGTGATTGAAGGTCGACGACAAACCGCCGAAATCACTCGCGGTGACTCGCAAGGTGTAAAACCCGTTGCGGAATTTTGCGGGATCGACTTCGACGTTCTGCGTGATGCTGGTCGTCCCCTGACCGATCAATCGCGCCGACCCGCCGCCTTTCGGAATCAATTCGATCCGATACTCGGCCAGTCCTGTGTCGGAGATATTGACGATCAGATCCCGAGTCTCGGTGAACACCGGCGGAGCCAGTTGCAGGACTTCGATTACCGGTGCGGCGAAGTCACTCGGGTCGCGAACAAAAATCGGCTTGGTGATCGTCGTCGTGCGGCCTTCGGCATCGGTCACCACCGCCGTTGCCGTGAATCGTCCGGGAGCGTTCGCGATGAAGGTTCCGCGTCCGAGTGCGTTGAGCGCAACCGGCGTGCCATCGATGGACAACGTGGTGCTGGAAAGTGCGACGTCGCTGTCGGCGATCGGTTCGATCGTGATCGGTTGTCCCGGCGTGGCAGGAAAACTGGGCGTGGTGATGACTTGCACCTTGGGACCGACCGGCTCCAGCGACGCAACGATGGTCAG
>NZ_JBFHKV010001427.1:0-1735 GCF_041595215.1 Stieleria sp.
CGGTGGCTGTTCCCGGAGGGATCCGCCAGAAACGGTGCGAGGCTATTCCAGAGCGTGTCCGGCGTTGGGCTGTCGACTCGTTTGAGGAGTTCGAGCGCGAGCGCAAAATCTGACAGATCGTGATGCAGGCTTTCGTCCACCCGAGGTGCCTGGCTGGACGGGCCGACCGAGTCGGTGGCGTGAAGGTAGGACAGCGAGGGGTGTCGATTGAAGTAGCGAACGATGCTGGGCAACAGATGTCCGAGGGTCAGAAAGGGGCTGACCGAGGGGCGCGCTCCGCCCAGCGTGATGTGTCCGCCGCCGCCCGAATCGCTTTCCACCCCGTTGTACTGCAACCGCAACGGCGCAAGACGCTCCTGCTCCGCGGCGTTTTCCAAGTCGCGTAAATGTTGCAGCAGATCGACCGTGCAGGCGACCGGCGCCATGTTGATTTCGATCACCGCCGGGTCGGGCGTGATCGTCGTCCAACTGACGGTCGGGTCGACCGGCGGCGCGTGTCCGCTGAGCATCACGGCGGACAGGTCCATTTCCAGCGTGGCCGTTGAGATGGCACCGAGCAACCGGCCGAACAGTTCGACGTCGGGAATTTTGGGAAGCTCCAGATTCGCGACACCTTCTTGATCCGAGCAAACGATCAAATAGTTCCCCGACTCTGCCAAGTCGTCTTCGACTTCGGCGCCCACCACACGCTCGCTGTGCAGCGAGGATCTGGCCAGCGCGGGTTCCTGGGTGGCACAATTCGGCGGCGGGGTGCCATCGGTACGGAAAACGACACGTTCCCGCAGCGGCGATTGAACCGTCATCGCGTTCAAGCCGATCGCGCGGAGGGTTTTGGACAGCGTGGCGGCCAGCGCTGCCGGGTTGGATGGTGTGTCCGTTTTCGGCGATGCCGCGAGTGCGGGGTCGGGTGGGCCGGACCAGAGCCGTGCTCCGTCGCGTCGCGCGTAGATGCCCACCGACCAGCGTGGATGTGGTTCGCCGCCATATTGGCGACCGACACATCGCAGGACGGCGGCGCCTTGTTCGTGGCGTCCCAGCCGCGCCAGCATCTTCAGGGCGCGGTCCCGTTTGTCGTCGCCGAGGGCATCGAACAGCCACTGGGGAGACTCGGAGAACCGATCGGTGTAGGTCGGTTCAGCACCGACCCAGATCGATTGCCCCGAACGCGCCACACGCTCGTCGTGCGCCGCCAAGGCTTGCATCACATCGTCGTCAGGATCCATTGCGATTCCACATCGTCAAGCCTGTTTCATGAAAGGTGCCGCGTCTGGCCCGAGCGATTGCACTCGAGCCATCATGCACGAGCCAAGTATTCCCCGGTCCGGGTGTCGATCTTCAGCCGCTCGCCCTCTTTGATGTATTCCGGCACTTGGACCACCAGCCCGGTTTCCAGGGTCGCCGGTTTGCTCCGTGAGGTTGCCGAATTGCCTTTGACACCGGGGTCACATTGCGTGATCGTCAATTCCACGGCCGCCGGCAATTCCAGCCCCACGCAACCGTCGTTGTAAATCATCGCCCGCATGCCTTCCAAACCTTCGGTGACGTACTTCAATTCCTCTTCGACATCCTCCAGCGGCAACTCGTATTGCTGGTAGTCTTCCTTGTCCATGACGAACAGATGCGTCGCGTCGGTGTACAGCATTTGAACTTCGCGACGCGAGAAGTCGGCTTCTTCGATCACGTCGGTGCCTTTCATCGTGATGTCGACCTTGTTTCGGGTCAGGACATTGCGGGC
>NZ_JBFHKV010001428.1:0-1732 GCF_041595215.1 Stieleria sp.
AGTCGTCGACAGACGCTCCCCACTTTATCGTTTTGCCCCTATCGTTTTGCCCCCCAATCTCCAACTCGGGACTGAGAGAACAACGGTTTGATGGCTCAAGCTTCCAACTTGACAGCCAATCGCAACAATTCCACCACCGCCTCGGCGGCTTCGTTGCCTTTGTTGCCGACCGTTCCGCCGCTACGTTGAAGCGCTTGTTCGAACGTGTTGCAGGTCAGTAGTCCAAAACCGATGGGTTTGCGGGTTTGGACACCCAATTGCATCACCGCATCGCTGACGCTGCGATTGATATGTTCATCGTGCGTCGTTTCGCCCTTGATCACGCAGCCGAGCGTGACAACGCCGAGCACATCGTCGCGGTCGAGTGCATTGGCGGCCACCATGACCAGTTCCCAGGCACCGGGGACGCGGATGATCTCCAGGTCGGCTTCGGTGTAGCCGGCTTCGGTCAGCGTTTCGACGCTGCCGCGGACCAGTGAATCACAAATGCCTTCGTTATAGCGACTGGCGACGATGACAATTTTGCCGGAGGGCAGCTGGCCATCAACACCCGTAATCTCAGTCAACATCCTTCACGCTCAGCAAAAACTCGGCATTGTTCTGTGTCTTTTTCAACCGTTTGATCAGGTCGTCCATGGCATCGACCGGCGAGACCTCGGACAACGCGCGTCGCACCGCAGAGATCCGTTTGAACTCCTCTTTGTCCAGCAGCATTTCTTCGCGGCGCGTGCCGCTTCGGCTGATGTCGATTGCCGGCCAGATCCGTCGATCCACCAGCGCCCGGTCCAAGACGATTTCCAGATTTCCGGTCCCTTTGAATTCCTCAAAGATCACGTCATCCATCTTGCTGCCGGTATCGACCAACGCGGTGGCGATGATCGTCAGCGACCCGCCCTCTTCGGTTTTTCGGGCCGAGCCAAAGATCGACTTGGGTTTCTGCATCGCGCCGGCATCCAGTCCGCCGCTGAGCAACTTGCCGGTGGATTCGCCGTCACTGTTGTGGGCCCGGGCCAGCCGCGTGATCGAATCGAGGAAGACGACCACGTCGACGCCGGCTTCAACCATCCGTTTGGCTTTTTCGATCACCATCTGAGCGACTTGGATGTGTCGCTGGGCGGGTTCGTCAAACGTGCTGCTGATGACTTCGCACTGCGGCCCACGGACTTCGCGTTCCATGTCCGTCACTTCTTCGGGACGTTCATCTATCAGCAGAATAAACACATAGGCTTCGGGATAGTTCGCCAGGACCGCGCGAGCCATGTTTTGCATCAGCACGGTTTTGCCGGCACGGGGTGGGCTGACGATCAAACCACGTTGTCCAAACCCGATCGGCGTCAACATGTCGACCACGCGTGTGGACATCTCGCCGCCTTCGTGTTCCATCATGATCCGACGATCGGGATGCAACGGCGTCAGGTCCTCAAACGGGATCGCGGCGTTGCGTTGCGAGGGGTCGCGTCGATTGATCGCCTCGATTCGCAGCAGGGCGAAATAGCGTTCGTTTTCTTTGGGCGGACGGATCTGGCCGGCGACATGGCTGCCGGTTTGCAGTCCGAAGCGTCGAATTTGGCTGGGCGAAACATAGATGTCGTCGGGACACGAGACGTAATGATGTTTGCTGCTCCGCAGAAACCCGAACCCGTCGGGCAGGATCTCCAGCGTCCCTTCGCCATACATCAAACCACCGACTTTCATGCGGTGCTTCAAGACGGCAAAGATCAGCTCCTGCTTC
>NZ_JBFHKV010001429.1:0-1732 GCF_041595215.1 Stieleria sp.
CGGCTATTGGACGCCTTCAAGCTTGGCGACGACGGACATGCGGTCAGCCCGGCGAGCTTCACTCAACGCCTTGGCCACATCCCCCTGGGCCAAAGACTCCAATTCCGCGAGCGCATCAGCGGACGTTCGCAACAGCGACGCGACGTGATGGATCACGCTTGGATCGCTGGAACGCAACCGATTCAGCAATCCGGCGGCGTCCCCCGCGTGCCGCCGGACGATCTGCCGCGCATACTCCAATGACGATGTGAATGTTCCGTCTCCATCACCATCAACGCGAATCGCGCCCGTGGAGCTGAAGACCGTGGGGGAAAACGAAGGGGACGTGGGCTGGTAGGGCAGCGCCGTCGCCCAGGAGGGATCGGTGATGCCGGGACCGGTGGCCACGGCAGTCAGCCACAGATCTTGTCTGCACTCGGAACGTGGCAGACGCCAAGTGACACGCACATCGACTGCGGTTTCGCGGTCCGGCGGAGCAGCGACCGTGTGCCGAAACCTCTCGCGGCCGCAAACGTACAACGCGACCGAATCGGCGCGTGTCCACGCCGGTCCCATCACCCGCGCGGTCACCACCAGATCTCCCTGATCAGGATCCAGCGAAACCAGATCCCCCGGCCCCGAGTCGTCATGGACCGTTAAATCCACCATCAAGCCATAGCTGACAATCACACGTCCTTGAACGAACGCGTCGATCGCGTCGGCGACGTTGATCTGCCCAGGGTTTGCATCGTCACAGCGAATGTAGGTCCTGCCTTGACCGACGATGAAACGAGCGACATCGTGCGAATCACTGCAACCGACCGGGGTCACGTCCAGTCCACGATTGATCAAGCCGCACCAATCGTGGAACAATTCCAACGTCTCGGTTTGCACCGCTCCCGAATTGATGATCTCCATCGCGTTAAAATCCAACGCTTTTCCGTCCAGTCGTTCGCCGGTCAAACGGTTGTGGCGGGCCGGCGAGAAGGGCCGAAATCCGCTGTGAATGTCGCGTGCGTGATTCAAGATCGCGACCTTGACATCGGGCGTCGACGCGATGTCGGCCAGCAATGATTTCCAATCGGTTTGCGTATGATCGGGCAGCTCGCTGTCGGGACGGATCGGAAAGATGTTGAAATGGCCTTGTTTCGTAGTGCATTCATCACCGATGACAGGCGTAAAGTAGGCGTCCGCGCCCATCGACTCGGCGATCGGCCGGTAATCGATGGCTTTGTTGTGATCGGTCGCGATCGGCAACTCGATGCCTTCGCCGGCCAACGTCACCATCCGCTCTTCGATGGTGCAATCACCGTGCCCGGAATGCGTGACCGTATGCACGTGGGTGTCGCATGCGACCCAGCCGCGTGTATCGACCTGGCGTGACAACACCAATGTTTTCGTGATCCGTTGTCCCGCCGTCGGTTGAATCGTCACGTCGGCCAACGAGTATTCGAATCCTCGGGTGGCAACGATGCGATATTGACCAGGCGCGACACCGAAGGCAGCTTTGCCGCTGAGTGTGTAGACCACGCCCTGGCGAACGGCCCTGTCGTGGTTGGACACGGCACCGACGGGAATCAACGCACCCGCGTGATCGGTGATCGTGATTCGTCCGGGCATCGGGGCACCAGCGGGATCCACTAGCGAGATCTCGACCTGGGCGAGATTGCGACGTGTCTCCGCCGAAATCGGGTAAAGCCGGACTTCTCCGATCCGAATGTCATCGGCGTCCGTTCCATTTTGACGAATCTCC
>NZ_JBFHKV010001430.1:0-1731 GCF_041595215.1 Stieleria sp.
CACCGTTTCACGATCCTCGGGCGCGATGCCGCCTCCGTCATCGTCGATGCGGATGCAAAGTTCGTGGTCGGATTCGTCCGCCGACACAACGACTTTCGATGCGGCGTATCTTCCGGCGTTGCTGATCAGGTTGCCGATCGCACGCGAGATGGCGGCGCGGTTGCCGGTCAATTCGGCGCTGCCCCCGTCGGCGCTGCCCCCGTCGATGCCGACCCCTTCGCTGTCAGCCCCTTCACTGCCGGCGAGCGAGACCGCATTGTGGAATTCCACGTTCCGGTACAGCGGACCGTGCACTTCGATCAGTTCCGTCACCAGTTCGCGAACGTCAAAGGTCTCGATGTGCTTGGCGCCGCAATCCGCTTCAGACGACTGCGCGTCCAGACGCACGTAGGTCAGCAGTTCGCCGACGAGTGCATCCAACTGATCGGTAGCCGCTTCGATCGAGGTCAGGCGTTGCTTTCGTTGCTCCTCGTCGTCGGCCGTCTCGATCAGCTCGGTGGCGAATTTAATGCGAGCCAAGGGGGTGCGCAATTCGTGCGAAACCGTCTGCAGCAATTCCCGTTGTGACCGCAACAGATTTTCGACGCGATCGGCCATGGTGTTGAAGGCTTCGGCAAGAGGCCCGCTGTGTCGAAATTTTCCATAGTCAATTCGCGCACCCAGGTCACCGCCGGCGATGGCGAGTGCCGCTTTTTCGACGCCCCGCAGTTGCTTGCTGACCGGGTGCAACAGGATCGCGATGCCGATCGCGGTCAACAAAAACACGCCTCCCAACGCAAACGACAATTCGGTCTGGCTCGGCTCGTCAAAGCGGGGCAGCGGTCCCAGTTCAACCAGATAGGGCGTGTCTGCAATGGCCGTCTCCAGTCGATCGTAATACAAGATGCTTTCACCGCGGTCCAACCGCGCGGTCGACGCCTCATCCATCGGGCGCTTGTCTCGACGCACCACGCGGATCGGATAATCGAATTGATCTTCCAGGTACTCCATCGTTTCGGAAAACCCTTCTTCGCCACCGTCAACGATCCGATCACGAGCCAGTCGCCCGCTGCTGGCGAAGATGTCTTCGATGACGTGGATGTTCTCCTGGATCGAACTTTTGCGAAAAACGGAGGTCTGGATCAACCAAGCCGCGATCAGGATGCCGATGACGCCTAAGTAGAATCGCAGGAACAGTCGCGTCATGTCATCACATCATTTGGCAAAAAGATACCCGACACCGCGAACCGATTTGATGCGGGTCGGCTTGTGGGGATCGTCGCCCAATTTGCGTCGCAGTCGTGAGACGCGCAGGTCGAGCGACCGGTCCATGCCATCATACGGGATTTCCAGCAATTCGACGTACAGTTCCTTGCGGGAGACCACGCTGCCGGCGCGGCGGGCCAGGTATTCGATCAAGTCGAATTCGGCGGTTGTCAACTCGATCGGTTGATCGCCGACCACGACGCTGCGGCTGCCCAGGCTGATGCTCAGGTCACCGACAACGATGTCCGCCGGTATGGTGCTCGAATCAACAGGGTGCAAGTCGAATCGACGAAGGTGGATTTTCAGGCGTGCGAGCAGGGCGTTGGGACGCACGGGTTTGCTCATGAAGTCATCCGCCCCGGCTTCCAATGCGACGACTTCATCCAGTTCCTCCCCCCGCGCGGTGAGCACGATGATCGGGCCTTTGAAATGCGGTCGGACACTCTTGCAAACACTGAATCCGTCTGTCCCCGGAAGCCCGATGTC
>NZ_JBFHKV010001431.1:0-1727 GCF_041595215.1 Stieleria sp.
CAGGCCGATCAGCCCGATCGTCGCGCCCGTCACTTCGGCGCCGAGCATCTGCAGCGGTTCCCAACCGCCCCACTGGCCAGATCGAACCAGGCGATCGCCTTCGACCACGCGACGCACCGACGCCATCAGCAACGCCCATGCCATGTCGGCGGTGCAGTCGGTCAACACTCCCGGAGTATTGGTGACCGCAACGTTTCGCTCTGTCGCAGCGGCAACGTCGATGTTGTTGAATCCGACCGCATAATTCGAAACGACTTTCAAACTCGGATTCGCGTCCAGAAGCTCGCCGTCGATCTGATCGGTCAACAAACAGATCAGCCCATCGGCATCACGCACGCCGTCGATCAATTCGTCACGCGTTAGCGCACGATCCAAGTCGCCATGACGAAGATTCGCCTCGGTCTGCAGGCGTTCCATCGAGTCGGGAGGCAGACGCCGCGTCAAAAAGATTGTTGGTTTCGACATTCAAGTTTCAGGTTTCAGGTTTCAGGTTTCAGCGGTTCAGCGGTTCAGCGGTTCTCAGCGACATCATTTTCTTGTCACCCATTTTCTTGTCTGTTTCTTCTTCACCTCGTCCTCTCGCTCCCGCTCCCTTTTCTGCTCTCACTTCGTCGCCGTATACGCGTAGCGATTCCCGGCGCCTTCGAATAATCCGGCGGTGTTCCAGGGAGCGATGAAGTTTCGCAATTGATCGACCACTTGGCCGTCATCGGTGTCGGACTCGATCACTTCGGCGGACCGCTTGACCGCGGCGAGGAAGGACTCGTCGTCGGCTTGCCACAACCGGTCGGGCATTTCACCGCGTCCGATCCGTTCTTCGCACGCGATCGCGGCGGCGAAGTAAACCATACAGGAGGCGGTGAATCGCGGAAATGAGTGCATCGATCGGTACACCATCGCGATCAATTGATCAATGTGGAATGCTTCGGCAAGAATCGACGCACGATAACGCTCGATCCGCTCGCGTGAGTCGTTGGCCAACAAGATGTCAGCCAATCGCATCACTCCTGCCAACGCGTGAGCAATTCCGGTGCTGTGCAGCGGATCGATTGTCACCGCCGTCGCCGGCGTCATTAGACAATTGTTCGCCACGACGGGATCGTGCAAACGCTGCACCCGACCGATCGTAGCAACATTGGAACCCGGCGCTACGAGTACACTGTCGCGAAACACTTGGTGGATCGTCGCAACACCGCTGAATCGATTGTTCAAAACGCCAGTCGCTCGCTGCAACGTGTCGTGGTGTGTCGCCGCGTCCCCACGCAGTGGCGACACGACGCCGACGCTGGTGATGCCGTTGTTCATCCGCAGCATCCACGCCCAGCCAACGTCGATCAAATGATGTTGCGCCGCCGCATCGGCATCGAACGGTTCCGACGCGCGGTGATCGCCGTGCAGCGAATTAAAAACATCCGAGTACGATTCGACGCCGCGGAAATGGGCAAACGCGGCGCACGTCTTGGTGTTCAATCGATCCGTCATCGGGGCCGCACCCAGCAATCGCGCCGACACCGCCGCCGCCCCGGACGCATCGACGACGAAACCTGCTGTGATGCGATCGCCGGACGCGAGACAAAGTCGTGCTTGGGATGAATCCGACAAATCCAGCGACGTCACCGCGACGCCTTCCCTTGCTTCGACGCCCGCGTCCAAGGCTTTCTGAAACAGATAGGCATCGACGTCACTGCGGTACCAGTGCGTGTCGCTGTTTTCGTCCGTTGGGCTGG
>NZ_JBFHKV010001432.1:0-1726 GCF_041595215.1 Stieleria sp.
ATCTGGACATCATGTTAAACCTGCCCAGTGCCCCCCCGATCCAGAGATTGATTCCAGTGGAAGTCACCCCCAGGCGGTAGCAACAAGTGGGATTGGATTCCAGGATCGTCATTCGCCGGATCGACGACCCTGGCTGCCTATCCCACTCTTTCACGCAAGACTCAGGTCGCCAAAAAATGCTTTCGATCAAATTACTGTTGTCGCTGCTGCTGACCGCCGGGACCGCCGAACTGTCGGGCCGGGTGATCGATTCCGAGGAGGCTCCGGTCGCCGGGGCGATCGTCGTCGTCAGCACGGCCAAGCCGCGCGTCGGCCCGGCCACAACCTGCCCGTCGTGCTACCGCGATTGCACCAAACGCACGACCACGGACTTCAACGGACGGTTTTCGATTTCTGATCTGTCCGACAGCTTGCTGTTCAGCTTGGCCGCCGGCGGTGCGGGCTATCAAGGCCAAGTCTCCGAGCACTTTGACCCGGCCCTGAAACCGGAAATCACATTTCAGCTCGAACCACTCGAGCGGACGGAAAAAATCGACGTCGTCCGCGGGCGGGTGGTCGACAGCGATGAAGATCCGATCGCGGGAGCCCAGGTGCGGCCCCATAACATCCTCCGCAGCAACGGCATCGGTGGCGGATCCGACCGTTCGGTGACACCGCTGACGTTGACCGATGTCGACGGCTTCTTCGAAATGTCGGTCGGTGATCACATCCAGTGGATCGACCTGCGGATCCATGCGTCTGCCTATGCACCGGCACAAACCCGGTGGAGTCGTTCGGGTGACGACGAACTCATCATCTCGCTTGGAGCCGGCGCAGATCTACGGGGCAGATTGGTGTTTCGCGGCAAGCCGGTCGCCGGCGTCGAAGTCGG
The DNA here is from genome assembly GCF_041595215.1 of Stieleria sp. Taxonomy (NCBI): domain Bacteria; kingdom Pseudomonadati; phylum Planctomycetota; class Planctomycetia; order Pirellulales; family Pirellulaceae; genus Stieleria; species Stieleria sp. The sequence continues at coordinate 872 of NZ_JBFHKV010001432.1, forward strand.
CTTGGTCCAAAAGAATCGCATGATGGGCAGCATCGTGACGCCACAAGAAGTCTTCACCGACGAATCCGGCGTGTTTTCCTTTGAGCAGCTTCCACCGGAACTTGATTACGCCCTCTACACCCACACCGGCCAGGCTGCATCGGCGGTGTTGCCACTGAGTTTTGTCCAGGCACCCCGGCACGGCGAATTGGCCGATCTGGGCGACATCGCGGCGGTTGAACCGAGACGCTTGTCGGTCACCGTGACGACCAGCGATGGTTCGCCACTTCCCCAAGATAGTTACGTCTACATCGGGCGACGCTATGGTTGGCGTGGCTCGCAATTGCCGCTGGAGCAAAAGACAACGTCGAAGGTGGCGATCCTGGACGCAGCCCCCGAAGTCTATGAGGTCGGTGTGCGGACAAAGGGTTACACCGTCTTGGAAACCCAGCCGACGTTAAACGTCGATCTGAACCGAAGTTATTCGGTAGACGCCAGCGTCGAATCAAGTGTCGTGTTTATTTTGCAGCGGACGGGGAATTAAGGTCACACGCGTTGGTGTCCAGCCTTTAGGCGCCTCTTTGGATGCCTTTAGGCATCGCGTCTATCCGCCAGTCGCTGCGCGACTGCGGGGAAGCGGCTGAATCCTGGACACCAACACTCACCCCGATAACAACGCCACGCTGGACTTTCGGCAGGTGTTGGTGTCCAGCCTTTAGGCGCCTCTTCGGATGCCGTCAGGCATCGCGTCTATCCGCCAGCCGCTTCGCGACTGCAGGGGGAGCGGCTGAAGCCTGGACACCAACACTCACCCCGATAACAACGCCACGCTGGACTTTCGGCAGGTGTTGGTGTCCAGCCTTTAGGCGCCTCTTC
>NZ_JBFHKV010001433.1:0-1720 GCF_041595215.1 Stieleria sp.
ACTGGCCGGAATCTTGACCCGCCGCGACCTGCGTTTCCTAGAGAACCCAGACCTCCCGATTTCCGAAGTCATGACCTGTGAGAATCTGGTGACGGGGACGGGGAATGTAACGCTTGAGGAAGCTGAGCGAATTTTAACGGCAAAAAGAGTCGAGAAACTTTTGCTGATTGACGAAGATAGAAAACTAACGGGCCTGATCACCATCCGCGACATCGACATGATGAAGCGATTTCCCCGAGCCTGTAAGGATCCGCAAGGCAGATTGCGGGTCGGAGCGGCGATCGGGGTGGGTGATCTGGAGCGTGCCGAGGAACTGATTCGACAAGGCGTAGACTTGTTGGTCGTCGACTCGGCTCACGGCCACAGTAAAAACGTGGTCGAGACGGTCAAAGAGATTAAGGCACAGACCGGCTGGGACATCGATGTGGTCGCGGGGAACGTCGCGACCGCAGAAGGGGCCCAGGCACTGATTGATGCCGGTGCGGACGCGATCAAGGTCGGAATCGGCCCCGGGTCGATCTGCACCACGCGAGTGATCAGCGGCGTCGGCGTGCCCCAAGTCTCGGCGATCTTACGGGCGACCGCGGTCGCCAAGCAGCAAAACATACCTGTCATCGCCGACGGCGGCGTTCGCTTCAGCGGTGACATTACCAAGGCAATCGTTGCCGGAGCCAACACCGTGATGATCGGCAGCTTGTTTGCCGGACTGAGTGAAAGCCCCGGGAAAGTCATCCTGTACCAAGGCCGTACCTTCAAAACGTACCGCGGGATGGGATCGATGGGAGCGATGGTCAAGGGCAGCAGCGATCGATATCGCCAGAGCGGGGTCCAGGCAGGAAAACTGGTTCCCGAAGGTGTCGAAGGCCGTGTGCCCTACAAAGGTCCGCTTAGCGATTACGTCTACCAACTGGTCGGCGGCTTGCGAGCGGGCATGGGATATTTAGGAACCAGGACGATCGACGAATTGAAACGCGATGGCCGATTCATTCGCGTTTCCGCAGCGACGGTTAGGGAGAACCACCCGCATGACATTGCGATCACTCAAGAAGCGCCCAACTACAGCCCCGACGTCCACTCGACGGACCAAAGTTAGGCAAAGCCTGACCCGGCATTCCATGGCCGTGGCCGTGGCGTGCCTGTCCGTGGCACCATGGGCTGCCGCCGACGTTCAGGCCCAACAACCGGCTGCGACGACCAACCCGGGTTGGAACCTGCGGTGGCGCAAGAGTCCGCAAGTCACACCCCCGGCCAGCACGGCCAGCTCCTCCAGCACGGCCGCTCTGCAACACCCGTCCCAACAGGACGTGTTCGCGCTTCCGCCACGGCCGCATCAGCCGGTCGCCGCCCGTGGCCATGTCGCCCCCGCCGTCAACGTCGCCCCGGGACACGTGACCGCTGCCGGCCCAGTGGCCCAAGTCGCCCATCACCAGACGATCGCCAATCCGATGCGGGTGGAGCAATCCAACGCGTTTGAGCACGCCGCCGTCTCGCGGTCGATCCGCCAAGCTCAATACACTGCACCGAACGTCACTGCGCCGAACCTTACTGCGCCCAACAACACCACTGCCCCGGTCAATGGTTCGGCCCCGGTCGGAAACTATCGTCGCACCCCGACCCGATCTTCGGCCCCGCCGGAGCGGCTCGCACAGCCCAACGATTTTTTCAACAACCCCTTCGCCGAAGGGCTCAACGCGCCGGCCCAATCGGCGTCGATGGCTCG
>NZ_JBFHKV010001434.1:0-1718 GCF_041595215.1 Stieleria sp.
GCAACGCCCAGCAATCCGAACGGTTGGATCAGAGCGACGCTGATGACAAGATTCATGGTGCCCTCGACACACATCAACCAGGTCAGGCCCTTGAATCGGCGCCGGCCCAACAAAATCTTGGAACCGATCCCGGTTGCGGCGGTGAACAACGCACCGACGAGCAAGATTTGAAACAGCAGCGGAACGGAGTGATAAATGTCCGTTTGGACGTATTTGTCGCCGATCCACAATCGATAGAAGCCGCTGGCCCACATGCCCGTGATCAACGCCGCGCTGACCGCGACCAAGGAAAGCATCCGCGAACCTTTCAGGTAGAGCTGCTGTAGCCCCGCCAGATTGTTGTGTGCGTCAAGGTCGGTCGCGGCAGGATAAAAGACTTGACTGACGGGAACGAAGATGTTGGCAAAGTACTTCATCAAGTTGTTGGCCAAGGCGAAGTAGGCGATCGCCGAGACGGGCATGAAAATCCCGATCACCAAGGCGTCGGAAAAGCTGATCACCAAGTGGCTGACGGCAAGCAACGCGCTCCAAAATCCGAAACCGATGCATTCGCGGCAACTGGCCCAACTCGCCAACCGCCATGAGATTTTCAGTTCGGGAAGGACGCGGCAACCGACCGCCCAGCGAAGTACGTAATCGAGAATGTTTCCGACCGCGCCGGCGGCACAAACGCCGATCAATCCGTATCCGGCCCTCAACACCAGGATCGTCGCCGCGGCCGACACGATGCGGCAGAAAAGACTGACGACGGTGATCAGGTCAAAACGTTGTTTGGCCGTCAGGGCGACCGAAAACGGAAACAGCAACAATTGGATTGCCGTCGAACAGCCTAGAATCAACACACACCAAACGGCCTCGGTCTCCAACGCGGGAGGCAAGGAAAAGAAGGCGGGCGCGACGGCTGCGGTCGCAAACGTGACCACCAACGCACACAGGGCGCAGCCGAGATGCAGGGCGAACCCGCTGCTGGCGGCACGATTCATGCGGTCAAAGTCACCCTTGGAAAAGTACCGGGTGATGTACTGGGTCATCCCGGCACGCAAACCAAGATCCAACAGTCCGTAGTATCCCGTGATGCTGATCACGATGGTCCAGACGCCGTACCTCGCATCACCGATCTGGTGCAACACGAATGGCGTTAAGAAAAACGTGATCGCCACCTGGATGACGTAGGCCACCCAATTGCTCAGGATGTTTCGAGAGATGACACGGAAACTACTCATCAAAGTCAATGTTAGAGTTGGAAATCACCAGCGGACGAAAAGACGGATGGTCATGTAGAACAGACACAGCGATGCGGCGCTGGCGAGCAGTGACAACAGCACGAACCGGTTGCCGATGCGCAATCCGGTTGCCTGGCCGGGGATCGACGCAATGGCGGGCATGGAAATGGCAGCCGCGACGAGCCCCAAAATCAGGTAGGTGGGGGCGACAAACTGTCGCGAGATGGTCAGCATGGCGGCGATGCATCCCATCAAGGCCGCGAACAGATAGCCGCACAACCGAGAGTGTTCGCGAGTCGCTTGGGCCGCCGGAGTCTCCTCTCCGAACGCTTTCGATCGCGGTCGCCGTTGCGACCAGAGGCCAGACCCGGCAGCCAAAAAACAGGCGACGAAGGTGGTGCCGCCGAAGAAACCCAGTTCGGCGTAACAGTGCAGGAATGAGTTGTGCGTCACCACGCCGATTTCATCGGCGATCAATCCTTCGCCCAAACCGAA
>NZ_JBFHKV010001435.1:0-1717 GCF_041595215.1 Stieleria sp.
CGATCATGGTCGTGGCAAACAGATTGAAATGGCTCAGTGGTGCCGTGATTTGCCGAAATGGAGACGCCATCACCGTGGCTGCAATTGCCTGATTCTCCTCGTCGTTCAACCGCACGGTGACTCGGGTCTGTCGCGCCGAGACCGATTGGCGGCCGGCGGAATAGAATCGTGTTCCCGGCGCTGCGTCGCTGCGTTCGGCAAACCATGCCCTTTGCCGGGCAATGGAATCGTCGGACGTGTGGCGGTCCTGCCCATCGACGTACTGTCGATAGTCAGGGACATCCAAATGCGTGCGATCGCCTGGATCTGTTTCATAGAATTTCGCCAACGTTGCCAGAATCGCCCGTCCGGCAAACGCATCGGTCAACGCATGGTGAATCGTCAGATAGAATTCCCATTCGTCAGCTGCCAATCGAATGAGCATCGCGTCACAGAGCGACCGGGTGTGATCGAAGCGACCGGTAAGTCGTTCGTTGACGATTCGATCGGCGTCGGCCTGTGGATCGGGTGCGGACGAAACATCGACGACACGGCACTCCACCTCGCGCACCGCTCTGACGGTCGCCCGTGTCCATTGATCGTCAGCGGCGACGGTGCGAAGCACTTCGCTACGACTGACCAACTGTCGCAGCGCGTCGGCGAAGCGGTGCGGATCGATGCGGCCGTGAATCGTGTAGCGGTAGGGCACTTCGTACAGCGGGACATCTGGCTGCAGTTGTTGGCCGATCCAGATCAATTGCTGGTTGCCGGCGAATGATGGGTTCATCGCGGTGTGTCTCCCCGGCGGCGCGTGAGAAACAGGAACGTCGGATCCATCCCGCTTCCCGCAATGATCTCTGCGATTTGCCACCCCGCCGCGTCGACTTCGCGACGGACGGTTGCATCAGACAAGTGATGCCAAAACAACCCCGTGTAGATTCGTTCGCCGAATTCGGTACGGACATTTCCCGCCGTCAACCAAGCCACCGTCTTTGCGATCCCAAATCGGACCCAAGCCCCCGTTTTGGAACTTGCCCGCTGGTTGACGTACGAAACCACGGCCACTCCATCTTCGCTGCACAGGCGACCGCATTGATCCAGGAACTCGCGTCGCCGATCGACGCCCTGCACGGTGGAAACCATCCAACACGACGTGTAAACGACCTCGAAAGTTTCGGCAGGATCAAAGGTATCGAAATCCTCAGTGATGAACTCGGCCGAGAAACCGGCGTCGACGGCGTAGCGTTTTGCACGATCGATCATCCAATCCAAGCGATCGATGGCGGTGACGTGATAGCCGGCATCGGCAAACCATTTGGCTTCTCTGCCTTGACCGCAGAACGCGTCGAGCAGTCGGCACGAAGATCGATGTTTTAATAGGCTTGGCAACATGCGGGATTCGTGCGGCAACTGATAGCGGTCCGGATCATAAAACTCCGGCCGTGAGGCGTAGGTTTTATCAACCATGTCCGCGACATCACGACGACGCATCAGTCCGATCGAAATCGCCTCCAACAGGAATGCGGTCGCCGACAAAAACCAGCGTGCCGAATCAGGGCGTCGACGAAAACGTTCCGCCGCCGAATTCATGCCGGCACCGAGTGTCAGTCGCCAAGAACCGGTCGCGGCTGTCGATTCGGCGTCTGTCGGTTGATGCGAGGTTGCGGTCGCCGGCATGAATCGAATCAGCTCCTGCCCCGGCATGCGGCTTGGACATAGTCTGCGATGGTCCGTGGCG
>NZ_JBFHKV010001436.1:0-1711 GCF_041595215.1 Stieleria sp.
AATTATCCACTGTGGAAAACGGTTTTCCTGACAACAACGATCGGCTTTGTGCTCAAGGCGAGTAGTCGATTGCAGCTCAGTTTCCCGGTAGTGGACGAGGCGACGAGTCCTCTGCCGATATGCCGATTACAGAGGACTCGTCGCCTCGTCCACTACCCGGAAACTGATCTGCAATAGGCTACTCGCCTTGAGCATGAAGCCGATCGTTGATGCAGGAAAAACGTTTTCCACGGTGGATATATATTTTCCCGTTTTGATGTCGGCGCAGCGTCGCGTCAGGGTCGAAATGCCGTAATTCGTGCAGTCTGAGGATTGCGTCTGAAGTGAACGTTGGCCCTGGAACAACACGTGCAGCGGCTTGCCGGAGCGTCTCGCTGGTCTGCCATCCGACCCGGAACGGCCAAGGATGTTCCTTGACATCCATCTCGAAGCACTGGCCAGCGATTCCCGCGATTGAAAACTGATGAAAACTCAACTTCGGCGGTTCAACGGACGCGGCATCCGTGGTGGCGAGGCTCGTGACAGTTCTGGGAAAGTACGCCGCAGGCTCTCGATCGAGACGCTTGAAGCTCGTCGCTTGTTGGCGGTCGATCTGCTTTATCTGGGGAACCAGGCGGACAACTCGATTCAGGTCTTCGACGCCGGTACGGGGGCATTCGTCCGGACGCTGGTCCAAAGCGGCGCCAGCAGTTTGCATGGACCACGTGGCATGGTGATCCAGGGGAACAACCTGTTGGTGGTCAACCAGAATGTCGACACCCAGTTCAACGGTGAGGTGTTGCGGTTCAACAAAGACACCGGCGTCGCGTTGTCGCCGCTGGTGCCGTCTTCAAGTCCCAACGCTCCGTTTGCACCCCGGGGCATCGTGGTCAGGGACAACGTCGCTTATGTGGCCGACTTCTTTGCATCACCGTCACGGATCGCGAAATACAACGCGACCACGGGAGCATTCATTGGAAGTCTGATTCCCAACGGGTTTAACGCGGAGTTCAACCCGCGCGGGCTCGTCTTCGGTCCGGACAACAAGTTGTACGTCACGGTCTACAGCGCCTTCGATTCTGACGTGTTCTCCGAAGACGCACCGGGTTATGTGTTGCGATTTAACGACACCACGAGTGGCGCCTTCGAAGTCATCGCACGCAACACGGCCGACGGGATTCACCAGACCGGCGAACTTCACAACCCCGAGGGAATCGTTTTTGACCCCAGCGGAAGGTCTCTGTACGTGACCAGTTTTCGGCCCAACCGGTCTGACAATGGGATCGTCGTGATCGACGTTGCCACCAAGTCGCAACGGGAGTTTATCCCCTTGGGAGGTGACAACGCCGCTCAAGCGATCTTGTTCGGCCCCGACGGACGACTGTATGTACCGATCAACGCAGGGGCGGCTTCCGGGTCCGTTCGCGCCTACGATGTGGCGACCGAAAGCTTTGGTGTTTTGATCCCGCCTACAAACGGACGTCTGCAAACGCCGTGGTATTTGACGTTCGGAAACACCCATGCTGCGACGTTGGCCTACAACACGACGACTGTAGCGGACCAGGCACCTGTTTTGGCGGGTATCGAAGCGGCGCCGCAGGACTATCAGGTCAGAACGCCTAAAAAGGTCGTGTCCCAATCGATCAAGGTCACGGATGTGGATTCAACCGTCCTCACCGGGGCAACGATTCGAATCACCAACAACTATCAATCCGGTGCCGACGTTCTTTCG
>NZ_JBFHKV010001437.1:0-1698 GCF_041595215.1 Stieleria sp.
CCGTCGTTTGCTCGCTCAACAATTGGATCGTCCAGGCGCGAACATAGGGATCGCCATGATCGAGCAACATCGTCAGTTCCTCAGGTGTCACCGAACCGGTCACGTGGACCGCCCACAAGGCACGCAATCGTTTCGGCGAGGTGTCGGCCTGGTGAAACATCCGAACCAACTGCGTCTTGGCGTTTGAGCGATCGAGCGTCCCGGCGGCGGCCCGAGCATGCAGCAACACGCGCGCCTGGCGAACGTACCAATCGTTGGCATGCCATTGCATGGCGATCAACTCGCTGTCGGAGAGCGATCGTAGATTGGGGCGGTCAATGGGGGCCGCTCCTTCGGGCATGATCCGATAGACCCGTCCGCTTTGGGGAAAGTTAATCGCATTGCCGCAGATGTCGGTGTCGTGCCAATCCAGAATGTAGACGCCGCCTTCGGGGCCGATCTCGACACTGAATCCGACCCAGGCCAAATCGTTGGTGGGTAGAAAATCGTCACCATGTTTGCCGATAAAGCTGGAACCATTGGGCACCATCACGTCGGTCAGGACGCAGTGCTCGTGGATGTTGCACATGAACAGGCGGTCGTGATATTCCTCGGGAAACGCATCGGCCAGATAAAACCTTGCTCCGCCGTGGGCGGACAGGTGCGTGTGATCGCGGATCGTTTTGATGTCGTCATAGATATGCGGATTGATGTGCGGACGACTTTGCTTGGTGTAGACGCCGCCCTGGACGACGTGAAACAGGTGCGGGATGACGCAGCAAGTGGCGAATCCTTGACCGTGTTTGTCAAAATCGAACCCCCACGGGTTTGAGAGGCCACGGGCAAACACCTCGTACTTTTTTGTGACCGGGTGGAATCGCCAAATTCCGCCGTCGATGAATTGACGCCGTGAATCACTTTCGCCGGGACGGCCCACGCGCGACTGAGTGAACACCCCGTGGCATCCATACAGCCATCCGTCCGGCCCCCAGATGAAACTGTTCAGCGTTTCGTGGCGGTCGTTGATGCCCCAGCCGTCCAGCAGCACTTGCGGCGGTCCGTCGGGTCGATCATCACCGTCGGCGTCGGGGATAAAACTAAAATTCGGCGGCGAACCCACGTACACGCCGCCGAAGCCGACCGCGATTCCGGAGGTGAAGGTCAGGTCGTCGGCAAAGGTCTTTTTCTTGTCAAAGACGCCATCGCTGTCGGTGTCTTCCAGGATCTGAATCCGGCTGACTTTGTCGTCGGTGTGTTCGCGGCGGGTGCGGTAATTCATATTTTCGACCACCCACAAGCGGCCGCGGTCATCGAAGCAGAACGCGATTGGTTCGGCCAAGTCGGGTTCGGCTGCATAGATCGAAACGTCAAACCCTTTCGGGATCGACATCTTTTTGACCGCTTCGTCCGGTTTCAAAAACGGTGCGTCGCTGGTCCGGTGCTGTTGTTTGGGCAGCAGTTGTTGAGCGGCGACGGCGGCTGGGAAACAGAGCAGGATTGCCAATGTGAGGCAGATGCCTGGGAGCGGTGTCGTTGGGGCGTGGGCCCGTCGGCTAACGCCAGACGGCTGATCGAGTTTTAATTGCTGACTTGAGATTGTTTTTGTGATGATCATTGGGCCGCCTCCACTTGCGATTTCGTTTGCATGTATTTGACTAGATCGAACAGGTCCTTGCGGCTCAGTTGATCGAGTTGCCCTTCGGGCATCATGGACTTGTC
>NZ_JBFHKV010001438.1:0-1698 GCF_041595215.1 Stieleria sp.
GGCGGCGCGGTCGTGACCGAGATTCCGATTCAAGTCGAACCGAAACTGCCGTTGGAAGTCACCGGCGGCGATCGCATCGACCTGCCCGTGGGACTGGTCAATGGGACCGACCAAGACGGAGCGTTCGAAGTTCAATTGCAACTGGACCCGGCATTCACGGCGACTCGTCGGTCTGGGCTGACCTCCGTTGCCGCCGGCGATCGAACCACGGAAATCTTTTCCTTGAACGTCACCGAACCGGCCAAACCCACCGAGGCCAAGGTCCGCGTCTCGGCCACACTCAGCGGCAGCACGCTTGCCGATCAGGTCGAACGATCCGTGCGAATCGTTCCCGACGGGTTTCCGTTTGACGTTTCTCAATCGGGATCGCTATCCAAGTCGGCTTCTCTGTCGTCGAACTTGCCCGATTCTGTGGTGCCCGGTTCGTTATCGGCCGTCATGGAATTTTTCCCGAGCCCCCGATCACAATTGAGCGCGGGATTGGAAAGTATCTTGCGCGAGCCGCATGGGTGTTTCGAACAAGCGTCGGCTTCGAACTATCCCAACGTGATGGCGTTTCAATTGTTGCAACTTGAAGGCGTGGTGGATGACCGTGCCGAACGCCGCACCGTGTCGCTGTTGCGTCGCGGCTATCGAAAACTGACCAGCTACGAATGTTCCACGCTGGGGTATGAATGGTTCGGCAACGATCCCGGCCACGAAGCGTTGTCGGCATTCGGACTGATGCAGTTTTCCGAGATGGCGAAGATGATCGACATCGATCGCGAGATGCTCAGTCGCACCCGCAACTGGCTGCTCTCCAGACGCGACGGCAAGGGCGGATTCAAACGCAACCCACGCCACCTGCACGTCTGGTCGGTCCAGCAAGAGGTCGTCAATGCGTACTTGTTGTGGGCGCTTTCGCAAGCCGATTGGGCCGCAGGTGATGCGTCCGCGACGGCTTCGGAACTGTCAGCCGAATTGGATGCGATGCAACGCGTGGCAGAATCCTCTGACGATCCCTATTTGATCGCGTTGTCCGCCATCACACTGGCCAATGTGGGCCGAGACCGTCAGGCGGCGACGTTGCTGGACCGGCTTGTGGAACTTCAAAACGCAGACGGCAGCTTCCTCGGCAAAACGACGATCACGCAAAGCGGTGGGATCTCGCGGACCGTCGAGACGACCGCGCTGGCGATTCTGGCGTTGGCCCGCAGCGACGACCATCGCGGCGTGTCACAGAAAGCGGCAACGTGGCTGATCGAAAATCGACGCGGCGGCGGGTTCGGATCGACGCAAGCGACGGTGTTGGCGCTCAAGGCCTTGATCGCGATGCACGATCAGATGGTCGGCGGCGACGGCGGCAGCGTCGATGTTCTGCTCGATGGCGAGGTCGTTGAAACGGTTCGCTGGGACGGGCGTCCCGCCGAGGGCGTGACGTGGCAGATGACACCGGCGCTGATCGACGCGTTCGTTTCCGATCCCACCACGCGATTGACGCTTCGCAGCAGCGATGCCACGGCCTTGCCCTTCACGCTCCGCTTCACCGGGCGGACGACGTCGCCGTCAAGTGATCCTGAATGCCCGATCGCGATGAAGCTGTCCTTTGCCGGGCAGTCCGATCAAGCAAACGTCCGAAGCGGCGATGCGATCGATGTCATCGCAGAGGTGAACAACGTGACGAACACCGGACGCCCGATGACCGTCGCCGTGGTCGGA
>NZ_JBFHKV010001439.1:0-1696 GCF_041595215.1 Stieleria sp.
GACCCCGGCCCCAACATGGTCCGCGCTTACCCCGCCAAGCCCGATGGCGCCGGATACACCGCGACGATCGAGCCATTGATGACGGGAACCACCGACCGCTGGTTCCGACCGGCCGATGTCTGCACCGCACCGGACGGTTCGCTGTTCGTGACCGATTGGTACGATCCCGGCGTGGGAGGTCACAATCAAGGCGACTCGGACCGGGGACGGCTGTTTCGACTGGCACCTCCCGGGTCGGCTTACACGATTCCGACGTTCGACTTCACCACCGCCGACGGCGCTGTCGAAGCACTGCGAAACCCGAACTTGGCCGTCCGCTCGCGAGCCTGGAGAACGCTGCACGCGATGGGCCGCGATGCCGAACCCGAATTGCTGGAACTCTACGCTGATTCCAATCCGCGACTGCGAGCCCGCGCGCTGTGGTTGCTCGGTAAGATCGACGGACGCGGAGAGCACTATGTGACCAAGGCTTTGGCCGATTCCAATCCAGACATTCGCATCACGGCGATCCGTTTGGCCAAGCAACTGACCGCCCAACCGTCTCGGTGGCTGGCCGACGCCGCCGACGATGAATCGGTGGCGGTGCGACGCGAGTTGGCTGTCGCGCTCCGCTACGACACCAGCAAAGCCATGCCGACGCTGTGGGCCAAGCTGGCAACGGCCTACGACGGCCAGGACCGCTGGTATCTGGAAGCCCTCGGGATCGGAAGCGACGTCCGCCCCGAAGCCTGTTTCGAAGCCTACCTGGATGCCGTCAACGGCCGCTGGGACACGGCGGCCGGCAGAGACCTGGTCTGGAGAATCCGGGCCCCTAAAGCGGCAGACGCCATGGTCTCATTGATCGCCGATCCGAACCGACCGCTGCGTGAAACGGATCGATACTTTCGCAGTCTCGAATTCCATGATTCGGACGTCCGCAGCGCCGCGTTGAAACGGCTGCTTCCCTGAACGCCTTGGCTTTGTTGATCCCCCTTTCCCTTCACTTCTTTGCCCACCCCCGATGAAACTTCACGCGTTGATCCTGACCGTCGGCTTCCTGTACCTCCTCACCGCGCCATCAAGCTTGCCTGCTGCCGACAATGCCGCGCAGGCTCGTCGAGACGCCATCGTCGTGCGGGCGATCGAGCGGATCGATGGCTATGACTACCGCTCCGACCCCGCGGTGTCGGAGGCCGTCATGCGGCAGATCCGGCGCAGCGAGGGCACACCGGAATTCATGAAACTGGTCAAACGTTTCAAACCCGATGGCATTGAATCGCAACTGACGGTGGCGTTGGTCGGTGATGATCGATCGGCGGCGGTGGAATCGGCGGAGTTGTTGTTGGAACTTGATGCCGGACGACGAGAAATCCGCAACTTGCTTGCCTCGCCCGACCAGGCCCGCGGCGTGATCGAAACGCTCGGGTTACTCGGTAACGGACGCGCCAATCATTTTCTGTCCGAGGTCGCGACCGATGCCGAGCGTCCCTACGATCAGCGCCGCGCGGCCGTCGCCGGGTTGGCGCGAACCAAGGACGGTGAAAAACGGCTGATCGATTTAGCGACTAAGAAAACGCTGGTCGGCGACACCGTCCTGATTGCCGGCGCGTTGTTGGCGCGCAGCAAAGACGGCGGCATTCGCAAAGCCGCCGCGAACGTGTTGCCGCAACCGGCCCAAAAAGATTCTCAGCCCTTACCCCCGATCGACGAACTGGCC
>NZ_JBFHKV010001440.1:0-1693 GCF_041595215.1 Stieleria sp.
GGACGACGGCAACCACGACTCCGTGGCTGGACACCAAGAACTCGTCAACCGATTGGCTGGACAGCCAGCCCAATACGTTGCGGGCATCCCATTGTGCGTTGACCACCGGCAATGACTGTTCGGCGGCTGACCGCTGCAGGCTCGCCGGCTCGATCGACACCTGCTCTCGCGGAAACGGTTGCTCGGCCGTCGAGTCGATCGGATGCCAGCCGCGTTGTTCCCATTCCGCCTCGCGCTCCACCATCATGGCTTCGCCGCGACCGGCCAAGAACACGAACGCGGCCAGGATGACCAACATCACGTTCGCCGACATCAGCCCAAACAGTGCGAATAGGATAGCCACCACTTGGCCCACGCCGGCGGCCAAGCGTGTGGCGTTGCGATAGGGCATGCCCATGGCCAACAGCGCTCGCAAGACGCGGCCGCCGTCCATCGGGAACGCCGGCAGCATGTTGAAGACCACCAGCGCCACGTTGACCCACGCCAGCTGACCGAGAAACGCCAACACACCGTCGGCGACGATCGAGGTCGCGGCCAACAGGGGCAGCAGCGCGAACAATGCTGTCGCAATCACCACGTTCACGGCCGGCCCGGCAACCGCAATCGCCAGCTCCTGCCACGGGCTGCGCGGGATCCGCTGCAAACTGGCGACACCCCCGATCGGAAGCAGCGTGATATCACGGGTGGGAATCCCGAACCGACGGGCGGTCAGGGAGTGGCCCAGTTCATGTAGCACCACGCAGCCGAAGATCGCGAAAACCAGCAACACTGCCACGGTGGCAGCAACCGCGCCGTATCCGGCCGCCATGCTTGAGTAGTAAATCCAAATCGGAATCAGCAAAAACGTCCAGTGAATCCGCACGTCGATGCCAGCAAGCCGTCCCAAATGCCAAGAACCGTTCATTCCTATCGCTCCAAAAACTAATGACACGCACTTACACTGCATTTCCCGTGCCATTTCACGCCGAGGGACTTTGCCGGTCCGGCGCAGCGGTGCCACAGAACTCGGTATGATTGATGTAAGCCCAATGGATGATGGGCGATTCGGGATGGAGTCCGCCGGAACCCTCAAGAGTGAAGGATTGAAATGAAGATCTTAGTGCCGACCGCTGGCGAAGAAGCGGCCGTCGAAATCGCTGACTACGTGATTCTGGTCGCACGGCAACTCGACGCCGAACTGACCGTCCTGCACATTCTCAAAGACGACGAATCGAAGGCCAACGGAAGGGATTGTTGCGCGGTGTTTCTCGAAGCGGCTCATGACACCGGTGTGTCGGTCACGTCCAAAGTGGCGACCGGGAACGTGGTCGACACCATCATCGCGGCGGCCAAAGAGATCAACGCGGATCTCATTTTGATGGGCGCCAGCAGCGGCGCGGTCGTCGAAAATTGGCTCAGTGCCAACGTGATGGATGAATGCGAGATCCCCGTCCTGGTGGTCCCCCACTGCTACCGCCAGTTTTAACGGCCTGTTGATTCTGTCGATGTTCCCAGATCAACAGGCCGTGAAGCGGCCGGCAAGGCACGGTTGATCTGCCCATCTGTCGCATCAGGCTTGATGTCCGCAGAGCGAATGACCGTTGCAAACCGACACTCTTGTTCCCAGTTCAGCTCTTGCGTGACGATGCCGATCAATCAGTAACGGTTCGCTTCGTTCGGCAGGACTTATGGACAAATCGATTCTTCCCTTTCA
>NZ_JBFHKV010001441.1:0-1687 GCF_041595215.1 Stieleria sp.
GTGCGATGGCAAACGAACCTGGTCGATCGTTTCGGCAAAGACACTCTGTATTGGGACCACGGGACGTCGCCCGTTTTGACGAAGCGACATGTTGTCTTTGCGCGGATGCACAACGGTGAATCATGGCTGGCCGCGTTTGACAAACAAACCGGCGACATCGCTTGGAAGGAAGCGAGGAATTACCAGACGCCACGGGAGTGCGACCACGGCTACTCCACACCGCTGGTGATCGATCACCAGGGAAAGGAGTCGCTACTGGTCTGGGGCGCCCAACACTTGACGATCCACGACGCTCAAGACGGACGCGTGGTGTGGTCGTGTGGAAACTTCAATCCCGACTCCAATCAACTTTGGCCCGTCGTTGCCTCGCCGGTCCTGGTCGATGACATGGCTGTCGTCGCCTTCGGACGTAACGACAAGGGGGCGCCGCGACTGTACGGCATCCGCATGGACGGAAGCGGTGACGTCACCGAGACGAATCACGTTTGGTTTCGCGATGACATCTCGACCTTCGTCCCCTCGCCCGCTGCTTACAACGGACACGTCTACCTGGTCCGTGACCGCGGTGAAGTCGAATGCATCGATCCGGCGACCGGCAAAACGATCTGGAGTGACGCGTTTCCCAAAAACAGGAACTCGTACTATGCGTCACCGACGATCGCCGCCGGTAAACTATACGCGGCGCGTGAAGACGGCGTCGTCTACGTCGCCGATGTCACCGATGTCACCGACGGCGAATTCCGGTTGTTGTCCGAAAACGATCTGAAAGAGTCCGTGATCGGATCGCCCGTTCCGATCGAGGACCGCATTTTTATCCGCGGTGAGAAGCATCTGTATTGTTTCTCGTCCAATTGACTCGCAACTCGTTCCCCGGCAGAGTCTGGGAACGCGATGACACGTAGACTCTGTCGGTTGGACTGGCAATTCGCGTCGCGTGACAGAAGGCATGCACAGCATGCCCTACCAAAAATTGAGTAGGTCACGCTGTGCGTGACAGAAGGCTGACCAATCCCCGTAGGTCACGCTGTGCGTGACAACAGGCACGCTCAGCATGCCCTACACCCCACCGCACCACTCCCCCGATCATGCAACGACATTCCTTTCTGCCCCCTGTCGCAACGCTGCTCGCCGCGATGATGTTCACGGCACGTCCCTCCATCGGCCAAGAGGCGACATCCGCTTGGCAAGCCAATCCCGACCTGGTCGAGAAGCTGACCCGGCAGCGCCGCGAGTTCAACTACGTCGAATCGAAAGTCCCGACCTACACGTTGCCGAATCCGCTGGTGACTGGCGGGGGCGATTTGATCCGTTCGCCGAAGGAATGGAACGAACGTCGTCGCGGCGAGCTACTGGAATTGTTTCGCGAGCAGGTTTATGGACGTCGACCCGACACCGAGTACTCGTTGCGGTTTGAGCAGACGGCAGAAAACACGCAAGCGTTCGACGGCGCCGCGACCGGCCGCGAAATGAAAGCGATCATCGAAATCGACGATCGTACGTTTTCGTTTCCGTTCGTCGTCTTTGTGCCCAACAACGCGTCGGGGCCGACCCCGGCGGTGATCCACATCAACAACCGCTACTTTGTTCCGCTGGCGACCGCTGTCGAGAAACCGGATCCGTTTTGGCCGGTGGAAACCTTCATTGAGCGTGGTTATGCAACGGCATCGTTCCACACCTCGCATGTCGA
>NZ_JBFHKV010001442.1:0-1686 GCF_041595215.1 Stieleria sp.
AGAACCCCGGGCTGCCGATTTCAGCCGCCAGTTCTACGTCGGTCAGCTTACCGCTGTCGGTATCGAATCGCCCATGATAAATCCCCTTGCTGGGTCCCTGTCGCGACGTCGAGGTCCCGAACCAAACATCGGTGGTCTCGGCCACGGCTGGGCCAGAGAGAACGGTCGTCATGAGGAAACCTGTACAGAGCGTGAGCGATCGAATCGAGAGAGACCAAGGGCGGAGTTTCATGGGAGTGTGTTTGACGTGGGACAACGGGCAGGGGAAGGCGCGAAGTGCGGTCGCGGTGTGAAACAGCAGCGGCGTGAAACCGCAGCGGCCGCCAGACATTCCGCACAACCGTCAAATTCTACTCAATTGTTTCAGCGGCGATTCCGATACCGTGAATGACAAGCTCTCTTTACGCACTTCACGAGATGGACGCATGCTGCGCGGACACATCAAATCATTCGCTCTCTACTCGCTCGCCACGCTACTGGTTGCCAGTCCCGTCATGGCGGCGACTCCCGGTGACGCGTCCCGTCGAGCGGCCGCGCGAGCCACTTCCGCGCGGGAGTCGGCTCCGGAAACCACGTCGCCAAACGCGAACTCGCCGATTCGAAACGCGCTGGGTCTGCGTCCCATCGACCAACAAGAACCGATCCGGCAAGTCGTCGGCAAGCAGCCGACGGCTCCGAAAGTCGACCCGAATCGCGGCCTGTCGCTGATTCCCAGCCTGTTCGGCGTCAACCAACGAACCGCCGCGAACAATACGAGCACTCAAGCGCGGCCTGCCCCCCGAACCTCGAATCCTCAAGCGGTTCAGTCCAAGGGCATCCTGAGCGACATCTTTGGAACACGCCCCGGCGGCACCGACAACGCAGCACGTCCGGTCGAAACCCCAGCCCCGACGGTCGACTGGCAAGGCATTCCCTACCATCAAGCGCGATCGAAATCGCCGGCCAAAGGCCCGACGCCGATTCGCGATCCGCGCCCGAATGAAACGCGATTCGGCGGCCCATCGAAACTGTCGACGCGTCCCTCGACGCCTTCACCGACCAATGCCACTCCGCGGATCAGCCCGGCGATTCCTCAGCCCCCGGCGCTGGCAGCTGCCCCGACAAGCCGTCGGACCGCTCCGGCCCAGACCGCATCCAGCCGAGTCCAACGCGACGACAACGCCGCGCTGTCGATCCTTTCGAGCAGCCGACGGTCCGGTCGCCGTGACGTGCCGACCCTCGATGCATCCGAAATCGCCGCAGCCCAAAAAACGAGCGTCGCAAACAAGACCTTGGTGCCCAAGGTGGCCAAACGTGACGTCCCAACAGAGACCACGCCCAAACCACAGCCCAAACCCCAACCCAAACTGCAACCCGCCACGACGAAGCCCGCGCTGGCCAAGACCGAAGCCAAACCGGTCACGCCGGCACCGGCGCCCGTCGAGCCCACGCGTCAGCCCATCGCGCCCCAAAAGACTCCGGCTGCCGACGTCGCGTTGAATCCGCAGCCCAAATCGCAACCGGCGCTCCAGCCAGCACCGCAGCCGACGCCCATTGCTGCATTGCCTGAAGCGACATTGCCTGAAGCGACATTGCCTGCATCCGCCAAGACCGAAACTGGCACGGGCATCACCCCCGCCGCACCGTCACAAGACAACGAGGCGAGGATCGCCGCGGCCCCGCAGCAATCCGCTCCCAAAACGGCGC
>NZ_JBFHKV010001443.1:0-1683 GCF_041595215.1 Stieleria sp.
CCGGTGGCATCGGATCGTCGTCATCGCTGGCGCGCAGATACAGCACACTCGATTCGGGTTGCTTGGCAACGAGTAACGATCCGCTGTCGCCGCCGGCCTGGATCGCCTGATGTGTCTCCAGCGACAGTCCACCCTCGGCTTGTTTGGCGCGGTGACAGGCGACGCAATTGCGTTGCAAGATGGGAGCGATGTCACGTGCGAAACTGACGGACTGGTCTGAGTCGGTTTGCTCGGCCAACGCCGCGGAGCCAAGGCAGCAGAGCAAGAAGACGAGAGGCAGCGATGAAGCACGCATCATTGCGGTGTGTGGGGTGGGAGGGAGAGGGAGGGTGTGGGCCTCATGCCGCTGAAGGAGCGTCGTCGTCCCAGGGGTGGGGCCCGAAGGCTGGCGCCCAATGCTACTTACTTATACACCAGTCAGGGTGTTTTCTTGTTAGCGGCAGGGCGCGAGCCCTCCGGTCTTTCAAGGTCATACCGGACGGCTCGCGCCGTTCCGCTAACTCCCTCAGTACCAAAGTAAACGCTACGACGAGATCCAATCCGAATCCACGCTCGGCTTACTGGATCTCTAGTGTGATCAAACTCATCGGGACGTAGACGGTAAAATCTCGGGCGGCGACCTGTTTTTTGATCGCTTCGATCCGCTTGTCCGTTTCCGCGATCGCCTTGTCGATTTCTGCATGATCGCCGGAGCGGTCGGGATCGGCTCGGATGGTTTCCAGGGTGTCGCGGTACTGGATTTCGCGCGCCAGTGCCTGCGGGTTGACGGAGAACTTGACCTTCGTTTCGCCCTGACCCCAGAACGAGTAGCTGCCGACGGCGGCGTTGTTTTTTACATCGATCGTCCACTCGGCTTCCGATTTGTCTTTGGCGATCGTCAGGTCACCGGCGCTGACACCCGGTGGCAGGTGTTGAGCCCTCAAGACGACGGCTTCGGATCCTCCCTCGCGACGTGTCACCTTGATGGGGACCGTGACCTTGGTTCCTTTTTTCGCCACCACCACGTCCTGACTGGCGGGGTCGATGCTGAGCGGACAGGTGTCGAGATCGGATGACGCGACCTTCAATGGATCGGTCAAACGCGTGTGTGCGGTGGGGCGATAGCCGTCTTGTTGCCAGATCACCGATGCCGCCTGCGCCTGTCGCGTTTCGCTTTTGCCGTCACGGGTGACTTCGCCGACCACTTGCAAGGGACTGTGTTGGGTCGGTGCCTGGTCCGTCGCGGTGATCACCAAGTCGGTGTGGTTTTGGTTGGCCGCGATCCAGGCGGGACGACAAACCAGTCCGGGAGGCAACTGGGGAATCGAAACCTGAATCGGCGCCGACATCTGGTTCCGGATCACGAAGACACGAATCGTCGTCGCCCCGCCGCGCATCAGATGCGTTCCCGAAGGTTGGGACGTCTTGGGGTCTTTGTGGGGATAGACGTGATAGGCCAGCAGTTGCCAATCCTGGTGGGGTGGGCCGATGGCAAGTTGATACCGCTGGCGTTCGCCGAGTGATTGGCCCGTGTCCAAGTCGGCGACCGTGATTCGATAGTCTCCGTCTTCGGGTGGTTGGAAACGCAGCACGGGATCACCCGTGGCAAATCGGATGACGGAGTCCGACAGATTGGGGCCGTCTTCGGCGGTTGCGACCCGTTGCCAGGACTGCGTCCCCGCTGCGTCGACCAGCGATCGATCG
>NZ_JBFHKV010001444.1:0-1683 GCF_041595215.1 Stieleria sp.
AATTCGTCATCGTAAAACGCCGACGTGAACCAGCCGATTTCGTCCGCGGTCATCCATTCGTACATCGCCGGCGACTCCGAAACATATCCCGTCTGTTGACGAATCTTTTGGCCGTCCTTCAAGCACGACAACCCCAGCACCGTGGCGGAACCGCTGTCCGGCTTGAGTGACCCGGTCAAAATCCGAATCATCGTGGTTTTCCCGGCACCGTTTTCGCCAAGCAACGCAAAGACGACGCCCTTAGGAATGTCTAACGTCACGTCGATCAGGGCACGATTGCGACCGAACGATTTACTGATGTTCTGCAAGGAAATGACGGCGTTCATGTCAGGATGCTTCCCTAGGAAAGACAAGTGGAGAAGGGTCAGGAATTGCCGTTGCCAGAGGCGTGTTTGGCGTTTTCAATCATTGCGGATTGGCGGTCCAATTCCGCGTCAAACAATTCTCGCAGCTCCGCGGTCGTCATCCCGCCGGCCAGCGCATCGCTCAACGCCCGCCGAACACTTTCGGCGACCAAAGAATTACGGGCCTTGGTGCAACGCTTCATCGCGTCACGGCGGACCACCATCCCGCGGCCCCGCAACGGCTCGAGCACGTGATCGGACTGCAACTCTTGATAGGCCCGGGCGATCGTGTTGGAATTGATCGCCAAGTCATTGGCCAGCTGCCGAACGCTGGGGACCATTTGCCCGCCGACCAAAATCCCGTCGGCCACAGCCAGTTTGACCTGACGTACGATTTGCTCGTAGATCGGTAGATCGCCATCGGCGTCGATTGAAAAGAACATCCAAGCCATCCCATGTGAATGCGGCCTTCGGTGTACCCGTGTCATGGTACACCGCGTCGCCTCGTGCTGTCAAGCAAAAAAGGTGGGAAAGCCTTGCCGCTCCGCTACAGCTCTTCGCGGTCGAACGCCGGGATCCCGCGCCCTTTGATCAATCGCAAAGCCACGACCAACGCCAGCGCCGCGACCGGAATCGCCAAGGGCAACCCGAGCCCGAAGACGCTGAAACCGAATCCGACGAGAAAGAAGACCCCGACGACCAGAAAGAACGAGGTCATCAGGTTCGACCTGGTCATTTGCAGTGATTCCCGCACCACAGCCCCGCCGAAGCGACCGTCCATGGCCAGCGGAATGACCGGCCACAACCGCATCGCCGTGAGTGTCAGCAACAGGATCGCTCCCACGAACGCCCCGACCGTCATCAACAGATGGATCTCAGTCGCCTGGACGTTGCTGCCGAGATTCATGATCGCAATGGCCAGCCCGATGACGACTGCCACGTAAGCGATCGCGATGGTCATCGCAGCCAACAGCGAAAGAAACACAGCGGCCGTGGGAACGAACCATGACCGCGTTTTCTGCGGTGGATCGTCTTCCAAATCAGGGCCAGCGTCGCAAACATCCAGCGACAGGTTCAGTGCGAACCAGACCGTATAGACCGTTACCAACACGAACCACGGTGACGCGACCGCCAGCCACAGCAACGCCTGCGTCCGATTGGTGCTCGCCAAGTCACTCAAATACACCAGCGGCAAAAGCAGCCCCAACACCATCAGTACCGATGGCATCAGGAACGGCATCAATAACGGACGACGTCTTTCGACAAACACCGACTGCGTGTCCGCAAAGATGTGTTCGATCGGGATCTTGCGATAGCCTTTGACCGCGACCGGTTGCGG
>NZ_JBFHKV010001445.1:0-1681 GCF_041595215.1 Stieleria sp.
GTTAAACGTCCACAACACCGACCATCCGATCATGCGCAACATCGAGCCGCTGCAGCTGTATGATGAAAGCTATTGGCGACTGACGGGACAGCCACAGGACGTCACCTTGTTCGCGACCAGCATCGAAGACGGCGAGGCGCGACCGCAGATGTGGGCGTACGAGCGTTCGGCGGGTAGAGTCTTTGTCAGCATTCCCGGCCATTACAGCTGGACCTTCGACGATCCGATCTTCCGCACGATCTTGATGCGTGCGATGGCGTGGACGGCCCGCCAGCCGATCGATCGATTCAATGAACTCGTCCCGCTCGGTGCGCGGATGTCAAAGTAGTGTGTCAAAATCGACAGGGGCTTCCCGCCTGATTGTCCGAGTTTTATACGCGTGGAAGTCCATCCAGCGGAATGTTTCGACAAGGTTCTTTTCTTTTCCTCCAGTTGTCAGTCGCATGAAAACACAACGACTTACGATCATTTGGTTCGGCGTCCTGATCGCGGGAATGAGCGTCACGACGGCGATGACGGTGTGCGCCGCCGATGTATCACCAGCAGCCCAACCCAACATCGTCCTGTTTCTGGTCGACGACATGGGCTGGATGGACAGCACGCCTTACGGCTCACAGTATTACGAAACGCCGAACATGAAACGGTTGCAACAGCAATCGATGCGTTTCACCAATGCTTACGCCGTCCCGTTGTGCTCACCGACGCGTGCCTCGATCTTGAGCGGCCAGTACTCCTCTCGCCATCGCGTCACGTCCGCCTCCGGACATCAGCCGGCAGCGCCCGCCGATGCGTCTGCGTATCCCGCCCGAGCGCCTGCCAACCGTCCGTTGATCTACGCCAACAGCAAGAACTACTTGGACCTCAATCTGGTCAGCTTGGCGGAAGTGTTGCGTGGCGCAGGTTACCGGACCGGGCATTTTGGGAAATGGCACTTGGGATTGAGCCAAGAGCATTGGCCCGAGCAGCACGGTTTTGAAGTCGCGTTTCACGCCGAACCGAGCCCCGGTCCGGCCAGCTACTTTTCGCCTTATGGCGTTCATGCCAACGGAGTGCCGTCGGGAAAACACCACGTCGGAACGATCACCGATGGCCCGGCGGGAGAATACATCACCGACCGGCTCACCGACGAAGCGATTCGATTTGTCGAAAGCCACCAAAACGAACCGTTCTTTCTAAACTTCTGGCACTTCGCCGTTCACGGACCGTGGGGGCACAAGGAGGAGTACACCAAACGATTCGCCGAAAAGACCGACCCGCACGGCCGACAGAACAATCCGATCATGGCATCGATGCTCAAGAGCGTCGATGAAAGCCTCGGCCGTGTGTTGGACAAGTTCGACGAACTCGAATTGACCGACAACACGCTGTTCATCTTCTATTCCGACAACGGCGGCAACACGCACAGCAACGTGCCCGGTAGCCGGCAGATGAAAAACATCAAACCGGGACATCCGAAATGGGACTTCGTCCAGGACTGGAAAAAATGGGCCGGTGAACAGCCACCGACCAACAACGCGCCGCTGCGTGAAGGCAAAGGAAAAATCTATGAAGGAGGTCAGCGAGTTCCCTTGATGGTGCGTCTGCCCGGCCAGGTCCAGCCCGGTTCGACCAGCGATGCCATCGTCGGACCGATCGATCTGTACCCGACGATCCTCCAGGTCGCGGGCCTGAAGCAGCCCCA
>NZ_JBFHKV010001446.1:0-1680 GCF_041595215.1 Stieleria sp.
CGCCGGCGATCCGATCCTGCAGAACATCCACACCGAAGACAACATTGGTGTTCCGTTTTACTTTGAACTCGATACGGATCCCCAAACGACAGGATTGAGCGGTCGCGGCAACCTGGGCGGCGACCGGATTGTGATCCAAGGCGGTACGTTGACGGAGGACCGAACCTGGGACTACGGCGACCTGCCGATCCACTTGACCGGCAGCAACTTCGTCGTCGGCGCTGATGCCCAAAGCAACCCCGTCATGTTGACGATCGCCGCCGGGACGGTGATCAAGATGTCCAATGGGCAGTATTTTGAATCGCGCCCGGGCACGATCAACGCGGTCGGTACGGCGGAGGATCCGATCGTCTTCACCGCGTCCACCGATGATACCGTCGGCGGCGATTCCAACGGCGACCGATCGTCGAGCAAGCCCTTTCCCGGGTTCTGGGAATCGCTCTACCAGTACGGACCGTCCAACGTCTTGGAACATGTCCAGGTTCGCTACGCCGGCGACACCGATGGCAATGGAGCGTTCAGCGGCCAGGTCGGTTCGATCGAACTGTATCACGCAGGCACCGCGGCGGAGACACAGAACCGTCTGACAAACGTCACGGTTTCCCACGGTTACTCCAACGGGATCAATGTCCGCGCGGCGAAACCGGCACTGGAGAACGTTCACGTGTTCAAGAACGTCGGCGCCGCCTACTACTTCGAACTCGACGCCGCTCCCCAGGTCACCAATCTGACCGGCCAGGACAATCTCGGCGGTGATCGAATCGCGATTCAGGCGGGAACGCTGACGGAAAGTCGTATCTGGGATTATGGCGATCTGCCGATTCACATTATTTCTGGCAATCTGGTGCTGGGATCTGACGCGGAATCCAATCCCGCAAACCTCGACATCGCTGCGGGGACGGTCATCAAGATCGACCAAGCAAACTATCTCTGGGCCCGCGACGGAGCATTGCGCGCCCTGGGAACGCCGACCGATCCGATTTACTTCACCGCAGCCAGCGACGACACCGTCGGCGGCGATGTGACCGGCGACGGTGATGCCAGCAGCCCCTATCCAGGTTTCTGGGAATCGATCTACATCGACGGTGCGGGAAGTGTGCTTTCCAATGTGGTCGTACGCTATGCCGGTGACACCGACGGCAATGGGATTTTCGCTGGTGAAAGGCAGGCGATCGAAGTCTCTGCCGACATGACGCTGACCAACGTCAACGTCGAATCGTCCTACGGTGGCGGTCTGCGAATCGAGGGCGGTGCGAACGTGACGTACACGGGGGGACGACTGGATTCGACCGCCGCATCAACCAACACCGCCCGTTCGGCGATCGTCGTGGTCGATGGAACACTCACCGCAACCGACTTGGATCTGATCGCAAACGATGGTCCGGGCGATCTCGGTGTCTACGTCCTCAATGGACAATCCGCCAGTGTTTCCAACAGCAACTTCATCGGCAACACGATCGCCGTTAGGCATGACGGGACGGATCCCGGCAAAGCGTTCTTTCAAAACAACTGGTGGGCCAGTTCCGGAGGTCCGCATGACCCCTCCGCACTCGACGGGATCGTCAACGACAATCCGGCCGGTCAGCCCGTGACGGACTACGTTGACTACAGCAATTTCTTGACGTCGCCGGCCAATCGAGCCATCGGGCCACGCGTCGTTGCGATGGAAAAACTGGCGCC
>NZ_JBFHKV010001447.1:0-1677 GCF_041595215.1 Stieleria sp.
ACCATCCGGGCTTGGGTGACGACAAACTTGTGACCACCCGGTGCCGACCAGTTGATGTCCGTACCATTGACCCGTTCAATGATCGAAACCGTCGCGCCGATCTTGGTCACGATCGTGCTCTTCTCGACCACCAGCGCCGTTGCCGCGGCAAACCGAATCAATGTCAGTGTGAATCCCGGAGACCGCTCCTGTGTCTTTTGAATCCCGATGCCATCCATCGACTGTGACCTGAACGGGATCGCATCCGGTTCCGGAAGCAGGATATCGCCGCGTTTGAAATCGAATTCGATCGAGTCAATCTTGATCACGGGGCACGCCTCCGGTCCGCCGCGCCAGCAGCTCGTCGAGTCGCATCGGTCGGCCGGCGTTGATTCGGTTTCGTGTTCTCGGCGGTCTTTCGTGCTTCACCGAGTTGCTCGGTCTGCAACGCTTCGATCCGCTCCAAAACCGACGCCAGACGCAGGAACACGTCCTTGTTCGCCGAAACCACCGACGCAGCATCACCCTGCAGGAACGAATAGTCGTCGGATCGGATCGCGCCGGCGACTCGGCTGGCCCGGTCCGACAGTGCCGAAATCACATCCGGCGATTCCGCCAGCGTCGCCGACGATTGCAAGGTCGCGAACGCCGTTTCCAGCAAATTCGAAACACGCCGGACCCGCGGTGCTTCCGCCGGTGTGATCCCACCGGCCCGCAGATCTCGCGATCGCTCCGCCAACCGGAAGATCCCCGAGAAAACTTCCTCCGATCCTTCGCTGCCGCTCAGCAGCACGCCGTTGCGGATCCCGATCTCCTCGAACGACTGTTTCAAACTTTTCAACAGTCCGGAATTGCGGGTTTCCAGCAGCACGTCGGCCAACTGTTCACGAAACGCACCTTGCTGCGCCCCGATCGCATCGTACGAAAACTGCAACGCTTGTCCCGTCTCGGCTTGGCGTTGCAAGTACGCTTGTTCCAACTGTGGCGTTCCGAAACGAAGCTCCCGCAGCTTGTCGTCCAACAAGGCGGTCGAGCCACGGTGTCGGCGCAGGTTTTCGTAGGCCGCGATCGCGTCGTCGTAGGCTTGTCCGCCCGTGACGAACTGCTCGGTCGCACTGCGGAACCGCTGCTCCCCGAATTTGTCTTTCAGGAATGCTTCGCGAAGAACGGGATTCTGCTGCAGCACCTTCAACTGATCAAAGAACAACTCCGGCCGTCCACCCCGGTAGCCCTTGATGCTGGCCGCCGCGATCGTGCCCTCCAACTCCGCGATCTTCTCCTGGTACGCCCGGTCCTTGTCACCGATCCGATCCCGCAGCCCCTGCAGTTGGGCCGCATCGTCATCGGAAAACTCGACCCGTCGGACGCGACTCAATTCACGCCCCAGGTCCCGCTTCTGGATTCCCAGCACGCGTCGCGTCTCGGCATCCAAGTCACCGGCGTCCAATTTCGATTCGATGCTGTCGATTTCCGACTGCAAGCGTGCGATTTCCCGATCGTTCTTCGCCTTGTCGGCCTCGTTTTGACTCAGCTTGTTGAACGTGTGCCGCTGCACCGCCGTTAACGGGTCCGCTTTCTTCAGCTTCGCCAGTTCCGCCGTCGCCTCAGTCGCGTCCTTCCCCAGGTCTTGAAAGAACGACCGCAACCGAGCCTGGATTTGAATTTGAGCCGTTTGCGAAGCATCGCCCTGGGAATCCG
>NZ_JBFHKV010001448.1:0-1674 GCF_041595215.1 Stieleria sp.
CTTGATCGGTCACTTGCAACACAACCTGCGAGATCCCAGTCGCGATCATTCCCACGGTCGCATCTGGCGTGTCACGCACAAGGAACGCCCGTTGCTGGAACCCGCCAAGATCGATGGTGCGACGATTCCCCAGTTGCTGGACTTGCTGAAGTCACCCGAAGACCGAACGCGTTATCGGGCACGTCGTGAATTGGCCGCACGCGACAGCGAACCGGTGTTGAAAGCGCTCGACACCTGGGTAGCCGGCTTGGACGCATCGGATCCCAGCGTCGAACATCAGCAAATGGAAGCCCTGTGGATGTACCAAACGCACAATCAGGTGCGGACCGATTTGCTGGACAAGCTGTCGGCGTCGGAGAACGATCGTGCCCGTGCGGCATGTGTCCGGCTGACGTCGCACATGATGCACGCGATCCCCGATCACGCCGATCGATTCGCAAAAGCCGTTCACGATGAGCATCCGACGGTTCGCTTGGAAGCCGTTCGCGCGATCAGTTTCCTGAGCGGAGACGACGCGATCGAAATGGTTCTCGGCGTGCTGGAACACGACATGGACGACTACTTGCAGTACACGCTCGATGAAACGATGC
Source organism: Stieleria sp. (assembly GCF_041595215.1). Lineage (NCBI taxonomy): Bacteria > Pseudomonadati > Planctomycetota > Planctomycetia > Pirellulales > Pirellulaceae > Stieleria > Stieleria sp. The sequence goes on from NZ_JBFHKV010001448.1 coordinate 591, forward strand.
GTCAACTGGAACAGTAGGGCTGGTGATGGAGTAATCCTGTCGGGAGCGAGGGGGGCTTGAAGATAACAAGCCCCGGTTCTCAATCTGGACGGAGTACTACGGCAGTTTTGCCGGTCCAGCCAGCTCAAATCATACCCACCGATGGCAGCGCGAACCCACGGATGACAGGGTGCTGAAAATCCGTGGGATCGCGCTGCGATCCGTGGGCTCAGTGGCCATTTTCATCGCTCTGCCTCCCGCATCAATCGACATCCCTCGGGATCCGGCGCTCACGCCAACATACCACCCCACACCACCACCAACACCATTCCAAACCAAACCATGCGTTTGCTCTCACGCCTGTTGTTGCTTGTCGTCATCGCGCAGATCGCCTTCGTCGCTCCCTGTCTGGCAAAAGACGCGGATCCACCGACAATCTTTTTGGACAAGTCGCCACGCATCGTCGCGTATCAATTGGGGCGGCTCAATGACGAGCGATTGTTGCTCGTTCCTCGGTCAACGGACGACGAGAAGTACATCCCCGTCTATGAAGCCATCGTGGGGCGACCGGCGATGGCGGCGGGCATTCGGGACGAAGCGTTTGCGGCGCTGGCCGAACTGAAAGACAGTACGGTTGCGGCGGAAATGTTGGCGACGATCACCAAGTCGAAAATGGACACGCCGGACGCGAAGCGGTTGGTCGATCTGTTGACCGGGCTGATGTTGAAGCGTCCCGCGGCGGAATTGACGGCGCTCCAACCCGTGCTGTCCGAGCTGGCCCGCGATGACGACCCCGCGCTGCGTTCGATCGCGCTGGCGGGACTGATCGTCGCCGGCGACACGGACACGGCGCGATCGATCGCTGAAACGGACGCCGACGCCGCCATCGCCATGTTGGCCGCAATCCGCAAACTGCCCAACAAGAAATTGAAAGTGGCGCAGCGCGACGACGCAGTGTCCCAATTCGAATCTGCGGATTCGCTCGACGTCAAGCTCGCCGCGATCGACGCGTTGTCCCGCATTCCCGCCGATCAAGACGACACCTACCAGCGATTGATCACGCAGGTCGATGATCCGGCAACGCGAGTCGCCGCCTGCCGCGGTC
>NZ_JBFHKV010001449.1:0-1673 GCF_041595215.1 Stieleria sp.
ACACGTTGAACCCGACAGGCGAAGCCGTTTCCACCATTTTCAGCGGCCAGTTCGGTGATGTGGATTCCGGTTCCAGCATGAGCGGCATCGCGGTGGTCGCAAACACCGCAAATCCTGTCACAGAAGGTGTTTGGCAGTACTCAACCAACGCCGGGGCTAACTGGTTCGACATCGGTGCTGTCGCAGACGACAACACCGCCTTGGCGATCTCCAGCGCAACACTCATTCGATTCGTATCGGTAGCCGATTACAACGGTGCACCGACGGGTTTGACCGTTCGTGGTTTGGACAACAGCTACGTCGCGGGCTTCTCCGCTACTTCCGGCAGTGAAACGCGAGTCAACGTCGACACGACAACCAATGGCGGCACCACGGCGATCGCGGCAACTTCGGCCAGTCTCGACACGTCGATCACGGCGGTCAACGACGCGCCGATCGCGACTGATGATGCCGGGGATCATGCGACACTGGTCAATGGCGCCACGCCACTGGGCTATTGGCGGCTTGGAGAGAGCAGCGGAACCACCGCGTTGGATTCCTCAGGAACGAGCGACGGCACCTACAACGGCGCTACACTCGGTGCCTCTGGCGCGCTGGCCGGTGCCTCGGATTCCGCCGCCACGTTCAACGGGACCAGCGACTACATCGAAATCGCACACGACCCGGCCTTCTTGGTCGACAACGGGTCGGTACAACTGTGGATCAATGCGGATGATACGACCGGGCGCCAAGAGCTCTTCTCTAAAGACGCCAGTGGCAACGGAACCGGTGGTCATCTCTCGATAGGAATTACGTCCTCCGGCGAACTCGAAGTCAGGATCCAGGACACCTCGGCGAGCTACTTTGTTCGCTCCGCTGCCTCGTCGGTGAACGCCGGTACTTGGCATCACGTGGCGGTCACATTTGGCGAAGCCGGGCTTCGACTCTTCCTCGACGGTCAACAAGTCGACTTCGATGCGTACACCGGCGGTTTGGGCACCTCGTCGGGAGGAAGTGGGAATGCCAACCCGATCGTGATCGGAGCAAGCACGCAAACCAGTGGAGATCTGGTCGCCACCCCCGTATCCGATTTCTTTGCAGGTTCGATCGACGAAGTCGCCCTCTTTGGTGCTCAGCTCTCCGCCGATCTGATCCAAGACCTCTACGCCTCAGGGCTGCAAAACTACCGATTGAGCGAAAACGCTACCCTCACAATCACAGCGTCCGCAGGCGTCCTTGCCAATGACCATGACCCAGAAGGAGCTGGGTTGACAGTGTCCGCGGTCGAGGGAAACGCAGCCTCAGTCGGCAGTCAAATCACGCTCGCGTCCGGAGCACTTTTGACGCTCAATGCTGACGGAAGTTTTGCCTACGATCCAAACGGGCAGTTTGAGTCCCTCGGAACGGGGCATTCGACGACCGATACGTTCACGTACCAGATCGATGACGGCAGTGGACTTACCGACACAGGCTCAGTGACGGTTGTGATCACCGGACTGAACGACGCCCCAACCACGAGCCCCGTTGTCCTGACCGCGATCGCCGAAGACAGTGGGGCGCGAACGATCACGCAGGCGGAACTGCTCTCCGCCGCCGGCGACGTCGAAGGTGATTCGCTGACTGCAACCACGCTGGCGATCAGCGCCGGCTCGGGCACGCTGGTCGATAACGGTGACGGGACCTGGGACTACACC
>NZ_JBFHKV010001450.1:0-1668 GCF_041595215.1 Stieleria sp.
ATCGTTGATCGCGTTGGGCATAGTCGGCCAGCGTGGTCGGACATTCCTCAAAGCTCCCTTCCAAGTCCGTCGCGACCTGAACCTTCCAGCCCGAACGCACCATCAACGCGGCTTCGACGAAGTCGTGACTGAGGATCTCTCCCCCCAAGGGCTCTTTCCCCGGCAACACCGGCAAATCGCAATGCTCCAAAAAAGCACGCACACGGATGATTGCATTGTGCCCCCAGTAGTTTCCGTCATCGCCCGCCCACTTGGCGAATCCGGCGACAAAGATCGGACCGTACGTGTGCGCGGCAAACTGTTGCAGCCGCGCGAACAACGAATTCCGACCGACCGGCGCCGGGGGGACTTGAAGGATTCCCAACTGGCTATCCGCTCGCATCCGCGCGACCATCTCCAGCATCGTTTCAGCCGACATCAAACTGTCCGCGTCCAAAACGATCATGTACGGATAGCTCGCGCCCCAGCGGATACAAAAGTCAGCGATATTGCCTGCCTTTCGTGACTTGTTGTGCGGCCGGTGCCGATAGAACACTCGGCAGTCGGGAACGCGCTCAACAAACTGCGACCACGCCAATTCCTCCTGCAACCAGACTTCTGATTGCGTCGTATCGCTGAGCAGATAAAAGTCGAACTGATTCGTCGCTTGGTGAGTGCGCAGATCGTCAACCATCGCTTCGATGCCTGCGATGACGCGTTCCGGTGCCTCGTTGTACACCGGCATCAAGACCGCAGTGCGCTGCGGTTCGGCGATCGCTTGTTCAGCCCCTTGCGGATCGTTGAGAGCAGAAAGCTGTTGCTCGGCCGCAAGTTGTGACGCGTCTGGCGGGTGATGTGGTGAAGCATTTATCGTCCGTGGTTTACCAGGTTTTAGCGGCAAGGCGCAAGCCCTCCGGTTCCCCATCTTCACCACGACACCGGAGGGCTCGCGCCCTACCGCTAATAAGTGCTCCCCAGTGTTGTTTGGCGGAGCCAACGTCCTCGACATGCGACGTCGACTGTGCAGCGTGAGAAATCCGATGGTTGCGAGCACAAACGAAAACGCAATCCAACCGAACAACAGCGTAAAAATCGCCGCACTCAATGCTTCGAACAAATTGATTCCGCTGCTGCGATCGACAACCACCAGGTAGCTAGCCGTCGCGATCGCCGTTAATCCGAGCGACAACAGAATCACCGTGACACGAACAGATGAACTGGAATGTTCCATTGATTGATCCAATCTTCACGTAGACCGAGAGACCTAGATAAACGCCAACGCCGTCGATGCAAGAATGCTATCGGGCACCCACGCTCGCAGACGCTGCGAAGCGGTACGACTGAATCAAACCCGACCACCAACTCAGTCGCAGCGGGGCGGCCCGGCGAACAGGTTGTGCCGGTTGCATCACACTACGTTGCGGCGACGGTACGACGTCCCGGTTCCCGGTGCTGGCCACGTGGTCGGCGGCCATTCGAAGTGCGGTACGGATCAGATCACCGTGTTCACGACAAAGACATCCTGCGCGTTCCGAGATCGCAAGGGCGATCAAGTGGTTCGACTGGTTATCGACAGATCCGCTGGCACGAAGATAGCGCTCGACCACTGGGACGAGAGAACTCGGTTGTTGATCCTCTGCAGGGTGGCCCGAAAGAACGAAAGGTTGAGTTAGTGGCGTCGTTTCAAAA
>NZ_JBFHKV010001451.1:0-1663 GCF_041595215.1 Stieleria sp.
GCCAGCCATTGAAGCAGACTTCCGAGTTCGGCGGTCGGATGGTGTTGACCATCGTCATGCCCATCGAGGCCCACGCCCAGTTCATGCCACGACCGTTGGTGTTCTCGGCGACAATCGGTGGCGGCGTACACAGTGAGGCATCGTCACACCAAAACAGCGGCGAGTCGGGCAGAAGCTGATTGGCTTCGACGCAGTGCAGCGGATTCTTCTCGACAACCCAACCACCGTTGGTGATCGAGAGCGATCCACGTTTGTCGCGGTCGCCCAAGTCGGTCACGATTTCGGCCATCGCGATGGTGTTGGACAAGCCGTCCAAAACGTCGCGGAACTTGGTCGCGCGTTTGCGGGAAAAGTATCCACGATCAGCGGCGCTAAACCAAATCGGGCGCCAATCATCTGGCGGTGGAGACAAGTTGCCTTCTTTGGGACCGTTGTCCCAAACCTGGCTGAACGAGTCACCGACGCAAGCGGCGTAGTTGGTTCGTCCACGACCGGGGCGTCCGGTTCCCGGGTCGCTGGGGCAGCGAAGGGTGGGGATCTCAGTCGCCCAGGGAATGAATCGGTCGGTTCGATCACCGCGGTCATGCCGCGGGTTGGGTCCCATCGGAGACCACAGACCGGTCGGCGTGTTCGGTGTCGAACCGTCCGTTGTTGCAGATCCACCCGCAGTGATCTGGTCCCAGATCGGTTGCGGCTCCATGAACGGCGTCAAGCCGACCATTGCGCTCAACTCTTCATTGTTGGTGGTCACCGAGCCTTCCCACCAAGAACCGACTCGCGTTCCACCTGCATTGTGACCCAGCCCGGTACCGCCGTTGTTGACGGGATTCTGCTTGTAGGCAGAGTGATAGTTCTGCAGCGCCAAGCCGATTTGCTTGAAGTTATTGCTACAGCTCATACGACGTGCGGCTTCGCGAGCCGCTTGGACTGCTGGAAGCAGCAGACCAACGAGAATACCAATAATGGCAATGACGACCAACAGTTCCACAAGCGTGAAACCACTCGTCAACGATTTCCGACGAACCATTTACGGTCTCCTGGAAAAGAGAGAGAGGGGAAAAGGAAAAAGGGATGATCAAATGACACTAATTGTGTCTAGAGCAGGCCAGTTTACCCCTATCTCGCGGAATCGGAGTGAAGAATAAGACATCAATTGTTCACAATTCGCGAAAAAACGGCAAAACAGTGGGTAGCCCAAAGCCCTGCAGAGGGGCGAGTTTTTCACACACCCCTCCACTTTTGCCCTGCATCAACGCATTCACACGCTCGCGGGCTATCGATTTAGTCAATGTGATGAATTCAGCGCGATGTATTTAGCCCGGCGCCTGAGCGAGGGGCGCCGCGTGGCCCCTTGCTCACACATGCGGGCGACAATCGACAGCCCGCTCGCGTCATTCGTCCACTGCAAAGAAAAGTCGCGACCGATTTCGAGTCGCAACGAACCGCTTCGATTTGGCCCGTCGAAGCGAATCGGCTGATCATTGATTGACTTCAGCCGCGATCGAGCCGGCGTGGGGACGTCCCCATCGCCATGAGATCAAGAAGGGCCGTGAAATCAACAAGGATTGACACGGCCGCCGTCTTGGGGCGCTGTCTTGGGGCCACCCAAGGACTCGGTTGGCAGAAAAGACCAAGACAGCGCGACGACGAAACCGCCTGTTTA
>NZ_JBFHKV010001452.1:0-1661 GCF_041595215.1 Stieleria sp.
CGTCAGCGTCGACATCGAACCGAGTTGGGCGACCTGGACCGGCAAACACATCCAGTACGTTTTTGACGGTTACGACTGGGACACGATCCAGGGCTGGAAGGAACCCGGTGAACGAGCGAGTTGGAAACTGGACGTCGAGCGCGCGGGCTCCTACCGCGTTCGCCTGACCTACGGGTGCCGCCCCCTCGATGCCGGCGGCAAATTGATCTTGCGCAGCGGCGATCAATCCACCAGCCATGACGTCGTAGCCAGCGCGACCGCGGACCAATTCGAAACTCACCCCGCCGGCGTGTTGCATTTGGAACAAGGCCAGGTTGAATTGGTCGCCGAAGTCGCCACGTGTCCGGGAAACGAGCTGATGCGTTTGAACCGGATCACGTTGGAGCCGGTGGAGTAAGCGGGGCCCGTGTTCACACTTCGATGAACCCTCGCTTCGCTCGACCCCCTACGCATCAAGTTGAGAAGTAACCCTCCCGTGTGGAGGTCGTGCGGTTTTTAAGTCGCTGATCACAAAGGGTTTTCGTCACTCTCCCCCTGGGCATTGGTCTCTACTCGAGGCATTTGTGCATGGCCGTTGGCCAATCCCTCGCGTTCTCGTTTGCGGACCTTGGGCGATGCCCAAGGCTATGGATGTAAACGGCCGTTGGCCGAAGCCATTCACTCAGAATAGATCTGACATGCAAAAGATGTGTAAACACCATCGCCCAGGGCGAAGGTGACCCAAGGGATCACTTCTCCTCGACCAACTTGCTCGGATCGATGACGACGTGTTTGACCTTTTGCCGTTTCCAGGTGTAGGTCGCGTGGACCAGACCGTCGTCGGTCTGGATGATCGCCGGGTAACTGAATTCGGCGCCCTTTTCTTGTTCCAGCGTCCCGACACGTGTCCAGTGATCGCCGTCTTCGGAAATCGCCAGGTTCAACATCCCGCGACGTCCCCAACCGCTGCTTCCGCTGCCCAGATGGTTGTAGATCAGCAAGTGACGGCCGTCGGCTAACGAAACGACTTCGATGCCCGAATTGGGATTGGGAAGATCGATGGCTTTCAGAGCCGACCAAGTGGTTCCGCCGTCGCTGGAGCGAGTGCTGACGATCACGCCTTCTTTGCTTCGGCACAAAGCTTGAAGCGTGCCGTCGGCATGTTGCAGCAGGGTCGGTTGAATCGCGTTGAATTTGGACGCGTCGTTGATCGGCCCGATTCGGTTCCACGTCCCGGCGGGCTGACCACCGAGCAGATCGACTTTCTCGAAATGCACTCGCCACCCGTCGTATTCGGTCGACGATCCACACAACAGACGCCCGTCATCGGTCAGGATTGGTTTGCACCGCACCGGACCGTCGATGCCTTCGGGCAGTCGAACTCGATCGCGGAACGTTCGCCCGCGATCATAGCTGACCATCATCTCGCCCCACCAACTCTGCGGGTCGGGGCCGACCTTGAAAAACAACAGCGTCGGGGCGTCGCCGGGTGGTTGAAACAGCACCGGATTCCAGCACGGATGACGCAAGCCATCATGCTGGACACCGGTCGCCACTTGCGAAGGCGACGACCAGCGGCTTCCATCGTGATAGCTGGTCCAGATCCCGACATCCTTGTGCTTCTCTTTCGTTCCACCAAACCAGGCCGCGACCAATCCACGACTGGTCTGACAAATCGTCGA
>NZ_JBFHKV010001453.1:0-1659 GCF_041595215.1 Stieleria sp.
GATCTCGATGCCCCAGACCACCGGCAAGATCCAGTAGACGAAGACCGTCAACAGCAGGATCGAAATCACGTTCATCCAAATTCCGGCGCGCACCATGTCGGGAATCCTCAGGTATCCCGATCCGAACACGACCGCGTTGGGCGGCGTTGCGACCGGCAGCATGAACGCACACGACGCGGCAACCGTCGCACCGACCATCAATAGAAACGGGTGCACGTTCATTGCAACCGCCATCGACGCCAGGATCGGCAATAACATCGACGTCGTCGCCAGGTTCGATGTGATTTCGGTCAGAAAGTTGACCGACGCGACCAGGATCAGAACCAGCAACAGCATCGACACCGACTGCAACAACGTCGTTTGCGAACCGATCCAAACCGCCAACCCGCTCGACGTGAACCCTTCGGCCAGCGCCATCCCACCGCCAAACAGCAAGACGATCCCCCAGGGCAACTGTTTGGTGTCTTCCCACACCAGCAGCGGTTCTCGTTTTCCATCGGCGTCCACCTTGCGACTGGGAATCAAAAACAGACACAGCCCGCCGGTCATGGCGATGATCGTGTCATCAAGCAGCGGAAAAAGCCCTAGCTGGTTTTGAACAAACGAACGGCTGATCCACGCAAACGCGGTGAGCGAAAACACGGTGAGCAGAAGTTTTTCTTCGAGCGAAAACGACTTCAACGCGTCGAGTTGCTTTTGAATCTCCTGACGCCCGCCGGGAAACGTTTTGTGGCGGAAGTGAAAGGCGAAACGCGTCAGATAGACCCAGCAGAGCGCGAGCAAGATCAGCGAGATCGGCAGTCCAAACTTGAACCACTGCAGAAAGCTGATTTCCACCCTGTAGACTTCTTGCACCACACCGGCCAACACCAGATTGGGCGGCGTTCCGATCAGGGTCGCGATGCCACCGATCGAAGCGCTGTACGCGATCGCCAACATCAATGCCTTGCCAAAGATCTGGTTTTCGCTGGCGTCGGTTTGTGGATTGTCACGCAACTGGGCGACGATTGCCATTCCGATCGGCAACATCATCACCGAGGTCGCGGTGTTGGAAATCCACATCGACAGCCCAGCCGTGGCGACCATGAACCCCAAAATGATGCTGGTAATGTTCGTCCCGATCAGATTGATGATATTGAGCGCGATCCGCCGATGCAGATCCCACTTTTCGATCGCAATCGCGATCAGGAATCCGCCGATGTAAAGAAAGATGTACCGGTGGCCGTATTGCGACGTGGTCGCCTGCAACTCCACCGCCCCGGTCAGCGAAAACAGCACGATCGGCAGCAGCGCCGTCGCTGCAATCGGGATCGCTTCGGTCACCCACCAGACCGCGATCCAGGTCGTCGCGGCGAGCACCGCGTTGGCTTCTGGACTCAAACCCTGCGGATGAAAGAACAACAGAATCAAAAAGAACAAAACGGGCCCGGCGATTCGTCCGACAAGCTTGGCTGAAAAGGTCATGGAGTGTGGTTGTCTCGCGGGTGAACGCTACGGCCGCGGTTGGACGGGGGTGTGGCTTTCGACGGGCCGGACACTTTACCAGATCACGGCCGTCAAGACACACTCGTTGCCCCGGACCGGAAACACCATCACGCGACGAACCATCGGCGAGCCATTCCACTGAGCCAATCTTCCTACCCCCAAAATCTTCCTACC
>NZ_JBFHKV010001454.1:0-1659 GCF_041595215.1 Stieleria sp.
GCCAGATTGACCGACGTCGCGCTGCAATCGGTGGTTGAAGAGAAAACGGTGCCGCTGCGGTCGGACGAAAAGACGTTCAGCGTGTCGTTTCAGTTTCGCCCCGCCGACGTCGGACTGCGGTTCTATCGCGTCGATTTGTTCCGCGAAGCCGATCGAGCGGCATTCGACAAGCTGGATCAATTGATGGACACGCCATCCTCGGAAACCACGCTGGTCAATAACACCCGTTTGATCGCGGTCGATCGAAAGGGCGGGCCGTACCGTGTGCTCTACGTCGCCGGCAGGCCAAACTGGGAATTCAAGTTTCTGAGGCGCGCGATCTCGGAAGACGCCGAAGTTGAATTGACCGGTCTGATTCGGATGGCCAACAAGGAGCCCAAGTTCAGTTTCCGAGACAAGGAAGTTTCCAGCACCAACCCGCTGTTTCAAGGACTCGGTGACGACGCCGAAGAAACCGCCGAGCAGTACGACGAGCCGGTGATGATTCGCATCGGTGTCAAGGAAACCGAAGAACTCGCGTCGGGGTTCCCCAAGGTCGAAGAGGAACTGTTCGGATTTGACGCGTTGATCCTCGATGACATCGAACCGGAGTTCTTTTCGCAAGATCAACTGGAAATGGTCCGCCGATTCGTTTCCTCACGTGGCGGTGGGTTGTTGATGCTGGGCGGCCAAGAGATGTTTCGCGGACGAGCGTTTGGGGATTCCTTCCTGGGCGACCTTTCACCGGTTTACGTCAGCCGAACCGATATCGGTTTGCCGGCCGAGTATTCGATGAAGTTAACCCGTGAAGGGATGTTGCAACCTTGGATGCGGCTGCGTAAAACGGCCGACGCGGAAACGAAGCGGTTGCGTACGATGCCGCGGTTCGACTCGGTCAATGTCGTCGGCAGCTTGAAACCCGGTGCCTATCAGCTGGCGACGGTCAACCGTAGCGATGGCCAGGCTCAACCCGCGATTGCGGTCCAGCGGTTCGGTCGGGGCAAAGTCGGTGCGGTCACCGTTGGGGACCTCTGGCGATGGTCGATGCAACCCGATCCACAAAACCCGGATGACGCCGCCCAGGCCTGGCGCCAAATCACGCGATGGCTGGTCGGTGACGTTCCGCGTCGCGCCGAATTGTCGGTCGCGCCCGGACCAGACAACGACGACTCGATGGTGCTTCGTGTCGATGCCCGCGACGAGGCATTTTTGCCGTTGGAAAACCCCACGATCACCGTCAACGTGATTCGCCCCGCCGGCGACTCGCTGACGTTGGACGCCAAACCGATCGGAGAGATCCCGGGAGCGTATTCGGTGGCTTACTATGACGACCAACCCGGACAGTACACGGCGACCGCGGAAGTTCGCGCCGAAGACGGCGAGCTGGTCGGCACGCCCAAGGTCGGTTGGACCCGTCAAATCGCCGGGCGGGAATTCGACACGCTGGCTGTCAACCAAGCGTTGTTGCAGCGGATTGCCGAGCAAAGTGGTGGCGACGTCATCGCGGAAGAAGATTTGAATCTATTGTCACGGCGGCTGAAGTCCGAGAAAGTCCCCGTGATGGAAACCTGGGTGTTCCCGCTCTGGCACCGCGGTTGGGTGATCGCGTTGGCGCTCGGTTGCCTGTGCGGAGAATGGGGACTGCGTCGATGGAGAGGCCTCGCATGAGCATCGTTTCAA
>NZ_JBFHKV010001455.1:0-1657 GCF_041595215.1 Stieleria sp.
ACGTCGACCGGATTCCACGTCTGGATCTGCTCCAGCCAGGCGTCGATTCGCCCCGCCGCGTCGTAGTTGCCCAGCTTCATCGTCAGCAACATTCCCGCCAGCGAGCACTCACGGTGCGTCACGATGTGCTCGATCGTCGTGAGTGTCTTTTCGGGTTTCACGTTCGAATCGGCCAACAGCCATTTGACGTTGCGAAACTCTCTGCGGGGCAGATCCCCGGCGCGGGCGCGGAGGTGTTTGAATCGTGGGTGATTGGCAATCCGCTCGTCCATTTCCGCCGGATCGATTCCGATCACCTTCAACCCCAATTCGAGGAGCCGCCCGCAAGCACCACCGGGGGCGCTGCCGATTTCGACCACCACGTCACCGGGCGCGAAATCGAAACCGCTCCAGGTGATCGATTCGGCGGCTTTGTAATAGGCACGTGAGATCGGTTCATATTGCGGCTCGATCGGCTGCACGCCACCGGGCCACCGCGAATGCCACTTGGCTGCGGTGTGCCATCCGATCATCCAGTCATCCGGATCGACCAACACCAGATCCAGCACGCGTTCACCGGGCTCGGCGATGCGATTGGGTTGATCGCCGCGGACCCATCGATCCGCAAGTGCCGTGTGGACTCGCTGGGCGACCAGCTTGGAGACTTCATCGACCCCGGGTTCGAAACCGAATTTGCCGATCGGCAACCGGTCGCGCGGCCAGACGTGCAGTTGATCAAACGTCCGCCCGCCGGCAAACGTTTCGTCCAGCAAATCGACCAGGCGAGTCACCTGGGTTTCGCCATCGGCGCCTTTCAAATGGCCGATCGAGTGCGCCGCGGTGCGGATGAAGGTCCCGCCGGGCAACGGCATCTGCTGATCGTGTTTGGCGGTGACGAAGCCGGGCCGTGAAAACGCCAACCGCCAACCCGCCGCGGCGATCGATTGCTTGACCTGTTTTTCGGCGCCATTGGCGCAGCACAACATGGCAAAGGTTGGCTCGGTGGTGGGTTGATCAGAAAATGTCATGGTTCATCTGCAACAAGTCGCTACGGTTTCGTCCATTTTTCAAGCCGCTGGCGAATCCCAGGGATCAACTTGCTGGCGTTTTCGAAATACAGTTTTTTCAACACCGCGTCCGGCAGATCGACACCATAGATCTGCCACAAGCCTTGCGGCGGGGGCACTTTTTCGCTGTACGGAAACGATTCGTCGCGGGTCTCGAAGAATCGCCAATACAGCCGGAGACGGGTCTCGGACCAGGGCCCGTCGGTGCCGAACAGGAGTCGGTCTTGATAGCGAATCAGAAACTCCCGCGCGGTGAAGGGTTGCCGCCCCAACTCGGCGATCCGCGACGCCGGCTCGATCCACAGGTTCGGATACTCGTCCAGCCACCCGGCGACGACCTTTAAGTCTTCGGGGTTGTTGGCGACATGGGCACCGATGAACTGCGTGTTTGGATGACGCCCGATCACCCGGTTGCGGGCCTCGAAAAGTTCCTGACGCGATGGATAGGCGTCGCCGTGAAAGCTCCAATCGGGGTGACGACTAAGTTCTTCCCAGCGCTCGTTGGTTTCATCGATGGGATCGAAGAAGGCGGCCGGGTCGGCGGTGTGAATGATGATCGGTAATCCCAGCTCGCCGCACTTGGCCCAAATCGGATCCCACCGCGGATCGTC
>NZ_JBFHKV010001456.1:0-1655 GCF_041595215.1 Stieleria sp.
CATAAATTTGATCCGATCAGTCAACGTGATTACTACGCCATGCAAGCCGTGTTTGCCGGGGTGCAACATGGTGAACGAAGCTTGCCGCCGACAAAGGAAGCCGAACAGGAACTCGCCGAGATCGACGCGGTGATCGCGGAACTGACGGATAAACTGCAGCCCTACCTTGCCCGGGATACCGCCGCATCGATCGCGATCGATGAATCGGATGCCCGGCCCGTGTTCCAACCCGCCGGGACTGCGGCGAAACAAGGTCGTAACGAAGCCGACTTCGGTGGCAAACATTACACCTGGTGGAAAGCTCGTCCGGGCGAAGAAACGGTCGTGTACGAGCCACATGCCAGCGGTCTGCATCGAGTCTGGCTCAGCTGGGGCGCGGGCTACGCCACCCACTGCTCCGACGCGCGATACGTCTTGCGTTCAGCGACGGGCGACCGCGAAATCTGCTCCGTCAATCAACAACGGCTGGCCGACGGATCAGGCGAAGTCGATGGAGTGGCCAAGTGGAGCGGCTTTTACGATGCCGGGGTTCATGAGTTTGCCCCTGACGACCGGCTCGTGTTGATCGCCGGGGACAGCGGCAGCGCCGTGACGGCAGATGTCGTCGTGCTGCAGCCGGAACCAGAAACCGATAGCTCGCGTCCTGTGGTGCCGCCGACGCTGCGTGCGGCCGTCAATTCCATCCAGAACGAAGAACGTTTCGCCCCGCGTTTGACTCGCTTTGTACGATTTGTGATCGAACAAACCTCGGGCTCCCAGGCCTGTCTTGATGAATTGGAAATTTACGCCGGCGACCAGAACGTCGCACTGGCCAGCAGCGGTGCCAAGCCGAGTTCTTCCGGCGATTTCCAACACCCGCTGCACAAGCTCCAGCACATCAACGACGGGCGTTACGGGAATGCCCGCAGCTGGATCGTTGATTCCGTTGCCGGCGGCTGGGTGCAAATCGAACTCGCTGAGCCGACCGTGATCGATCGCATCGTGTGGGGACGCGACCGCGAGCAAACGTACTCTGATCGCCTCGCCACGGCCTATCACATCGACGTCGCAAACGAGCCCGGCAACTGGGCGCGCGTGGCATCCTCTGCCGATCGCCGACCGCACGGTCAATCGCAGCCCGAGGGTGCACAGTATCGCTTCGAGAACGTCTCGCCGGCCGAAGCACAGCAAGCCAAGCATTGGCTGAATCAACTCACGCTGGCCCGCAGGCGAAAGGCGACACTTGAAATGTCGCCACAAGTCTACGCGGGAACATTTTCGCAACCCGGTCCAACCTATCGGCTGTATCGTGGTGAACCCGATGCCCGTCGCGAACCCGTCGGCCCGGATACGATCGAAGTGTTCGGATCGTTGAAGCTGGATCAGGACGCACCGGAGCAATCGCGCCGGCTTGCCCTGGCCGACTGGATCGCAAGCGCCGACAATCCGCTCACCCCGAGGGTAATTATCAACCGACTGTGGCAGTTCCATTTTGGCACGGGGATTGTCGACACGCCCAGCGATTTCGGCCACAACGGCACGCGGCCCAGCCATCCCGAGCTATTGGATTATCTGGCCGGCGAGTTGATCGATCATGATTGGTCGCTCAAGCACATCCATCGTTTGATTTTGAATTCTCACACCTGGCGACAAAGTAATCGGCCGCGCGAAGACGC
>NZ_JBFHKV010001457.1:0-1655 GCF_041595215.1 Stieleria sp.
AGAACTTGACGCTGATCTTCTGAATCGCAGGGTGGTGTTTCGGATTGCGATCGCGATCGCGACGACGCAAGCCGCGGGCGTCGGAGAACGTGTAATGATGCCCGTCGCGGAAGACCAGATGATACTTGTCGCCTTCGGGCAGGGCTTTGTAAACCAGTTGACGTGATTCCGGTGTGAACGTGGGGTCGATCGGGCTGTCGTCTTGGGTTCCCGTCATGCACAGCAGGGGACGATCCAATTGGGCGAACGCTTTTTCCGGCGGCGGCCCTTTTCCCGGCTGCGGACTCATCGCCAAAAACGCGTCGAGGCGCGGTTCCTCGAATTTCCGTCCAAAATAGGACTGTTGGCCGGCCACGCCCAGCGTCGTGACGGCACCGAAGCTGTGGCCGCTCATGCCGATGTGTTCCAGGTCAAGCTTGCCGAACAGCGGATGGTCTTGGGTTTGATTCCATCGTTCCAGTTGATCGATCACAAAGGACACGTCGTCTAATCGGTCGCGTGCACTTTTGTAGCTGGCGGCGTTTTTGAGCGCATTGAATCGATCGCGGAGCGGCACGTTCTTCATCACGTCGCGATCACTGCCGGCGTGCTGGATGAACACCGCGACAAAGCCTGCGCCGGACCAATGCTGCCCCAAGTACGGATTGCCATCGCGAGAGCCGCCAAGCCCGTGAGAGAACAAGACGACCGGTTGGGCCGTGGCCTCGTCTGGCAGATACACCCGCAGGGGGACCGTGCGATCTCGCGTCGAATCACGAGGTTCAAATTCAATCTGCTTGATGCCCGGGGGCGACTGCGCCATCAGGTCCGACGGAATAGACAAACAGGACATCAGCCCGGCCACAAGCAGACTGGCTACCATGGCATGTCGCGCCCGCGGCCCGATCGAAGGTTGTGTCTGGATCAGTGACATCGCTCTCACGCTCTTGGAAAAAAATCAAAGGAAAAAGTAGTCTGACACGCAAAGATTGGATCACCCTTACGCCCCCCGGATGTCTCTTGCTGTAGCGACGCGAACACATTCCGCAGCAGGCTTGGTTGTCCCATTCGATCTCGGATCACCCATCTTGGCCTCCTTTTGAGATGATTTACAACAACGGCACTGAATTTTTCCTGACGTTCTCTTTCCTGATGTTTCACGACTCCTTGTGAGGATGCATCGTCTCATGAACCCCAATGGCATTCCCATTTGGCAAGTCGACGCCTTTGCGGCCCGTCCGTTTTCCGGGAACCCGGCGGCGATCTGTTTGTTGGAATCCCCCCGCGACGCGGAGTGGATGCAGCAGGTCGCGGCCGAAATGAATCTTTCCGAAACGGCATTTGTTGTCCCCGCCGGTCCGCCCAATGAATTCCGCTTGCGCTGGTTCACGCCGGCGGTCGAGGTTGATTTGTGTGGGCACGCGACACTCGGTGCGGCGCACACGCTGATCGAGCAAAAACGAGTGGATCCCTCGCGTCCGATTCTATTCCAAACGCGAAGTGGTTGTCTGAGTTGTCAGCATGACGGGGCGTCGATCAGGATGGATTTCCCCGCAACGCCACCCTCCGGATCGGTTGATCCAGCGACGGTTGCCAACCTTGAAGCAGCGTTGGGAATTGCCGTCGATGCCGTCGCGAAATCGAAAGAGGACGTGTTTGCCGTCGTCGATTCAGAG
>NZ_JBFHKV010001458.1:0-1647 GCF_041595215.1 Stieleria sp.
CGTGGTACTCGGCTCCGCTTCATCGGATGCCCGCTACAGCGATACCCGCAACCTGTTTCGCTGGGGCTGGAATCGCTATCTTGCGGGCCAGGCGGACACAGACCGCCCGTAGCAGACATCAGCAAGTCGCTCGAGGACCGGCGCACCGCGCACCGCGCACGGCGCACCACCGAATCGCGGAATCGCGTGTTGCGACCCGAACGCTGCTGTCGACCGATTCCCTAGAAACCTGAATCAATTCCTTGAACGATCACCCCTACGGCTGGTTCAGCTTACTGCCTCCGCTGGTCGCCATCGTGTTGGCGATGGTGACCAAGCGGGCCGCGTTGTCGCTGTTGATGGGCATTTTCTGCGGCGCGTTGATCACCAACGGCGGTGACCCGATCGGGGCGTTGGTCGATTTTTGCGAAGTCCATTTGTGGCCGACACTTGCCGACCCCGGAAAGCTGCGAATCTTTTCCTTCACCCTGCTGATGGGGGCGATGATCGGCGTGATCAGTCGCAGCGGCGGGATGCTGGGGCTGATCAAATTAATTTCTCCGATCGCCAAAACACGGCGCGGCGGCCAACTGACGACGTGGATGCTGGGATTGGTCGTGTTCTTTGATGACTACTCCAACACCGTGTTGTTGGGCGGAACGCTGCGACCGCTCTGTGATCGGCTGAAAATCTCACGGCAAAAACTCGCCTACATCGTCGATTCCACGGCGGCACCGATGGCCAGTTTGGCGCTGCTGTCGACCTGGATCGCCGTCGAGATCGATTACATCGCCGAAGGACTCGGTGACATCGAAGGGGCAAACGTCTCGCGCGCGATGGAATTGTTCATCGCCAGCGTGCCCTATCGCTTTTACGCCATCCTGGCGCTCGGCATGGTGCCGATCTTGGCGCTGATGGGACGAGATTTTGGTCCGATGCTGAAGGCCGAAAAAGCAGTGGTTGCCGGATCAGGCCAGCGGCAAGACGATCCCGGTTCGATCGCTGACCCGTTGACCGAACCGACTGCGGCGGCCTCGTGGCGGGTCGCGGTCGTTCCAATCGCGGTGACGTTGGCCGTCGTGATCGCGTTGTTGTACGCCACGGGAACCGCTTCGTTGCGGTCGGGTTCATCGGAGCCCACCGGTGACGCGCCGCTACTGCGAGACATCCTCGGTGCCGCCGACTCCAGTCTGGCCCTGCAATACGGTGCGCTGATGGGGCTGGCAACGATCGCCGTGATCTGTCTGACGAGAAAACTGTTGACGTTGCAGCAGATCCGCGAAGCCAGCTGGGGAGGGATGAAAATCGTCCTGCCGGCGATTATCATCCTTTGGACCGCTTCGGCGCTGTCACGGTTGACCAGTGGCAAGTCCGTCGATGGGCAATCCGGTACGGCGTATGAGTTCCAAGACCATCGGCTTTACACGGGGCAGTTCGTCGCCGAAACGATTTTGTCCGGGGCCAGGGTCTCTCCGGTACTAGACGCGCCGTCCCCATCATCAAACTCGGTACCGATGGTGGTTCGCCTGCTGCCCACGATCGTGTTCTTGTTGGCCGCGGTGCTGTCGTTTTCCACGGGAACCAGTTTCGGCACCATGGGGTTGTTGATGCCGATGACACTGACGCTGACCGCTCCGCTGATCGGATTGCTGCCGGCCGATGCTTCGA
>NZ_JBFHKV010001459.1:0-1644 GCF_041595215.1 Stieleria sp.
ATAACCGCTGGGGCACATAGAGATGAAGCCCGGCAAATTTTGATTTTCGCTGCCCAGCCCGTACGTGACCCACGATCCGACCGAGGGACGCACCAACTGGCCGTTGCCGCAGTTCATCAGCATCAACGAGGGTTCATGATTGGGCACGTCGGCGTGCATGGATCGCACCACGCAAACTTCGTCGATCATCTCGCCGACGTGCGAGAACAACTCGCTGACTTCGATCCCGCTTTCGCCGTACTTTTTGAATTTGAATGGCGATCGATAGGCGGCCCCGGTTTCACGTTCGGTGCGCAGATTCAACGGAATCGATTTGCCGTGGTACTCCTCCAGCGCTGGTTTGGGATCAAACGTGTCGACTTGCGACGGACCACCGTTGAGGAACAAGTGAATCACCGCTTTGGCTTTTGGTGCAAAGTGCGGCGTCTTGGGAGCCATCGGGTTTGTCGCGTTCGCAGCGTGCAACAGGCTGGACGTGTCGTCGGCCATGACGCCCGCCAGGGCAAGCGATCCGAGACCGATCCCGCTGCGACGCAGAAAGTCGCGGCGGGTGTGGGGCAGTTGGTTCAGTTGGGAAATGAAATCGGACATCGTGTGATCCAAATTGGAATTCGCTTCCAGGCTGGTGGCTTAATCGACAAACGCGAATTCATTGCTCAGCAGCAAGACTTGCGCGAGTTGAACCCAGGGATCCAACGTGGCGGCCGATTCAGGTGTGACAAACTCAATCGCCACGTCTAATTCGGCCGGGGCCGGGTCGCGTGCCAGGGCCAGGCGATACAGTCGCTTGATCCGCTCGGCCGCTGTGTTGCTTGAGGTGTCATCGCTACCGCCGGCTGGCGAGGATTCGGGTTCGCTGCGTGCTGCCAACGCTTTGGCCTGCTCGATGACGAATCCGGAATTCATCAGGTAGAGCGCCTGCTGGGGAACAGTTGTTTTGGCGCGTTTGGCTTGACTGGCATCGGGGCTGGGAAGGTCGAAACTGGCCAGCAGCCCGGGCAGATCTTCGCGATCGATGTAGGCGTACAGGGCGCGTCGCGTGGCGTCCTGGTGGATCATGACGGAACGCCCGCCCACCGATTCGTCCAATCGTCCGGCGACCGACAACAGACGATCACGCAGTGGTTCGAATTCCATCCGCCGTCGTGGCATGTGCCATAGCAGTCGGTTTTCGGGATCGGTCTCGATCGCGTCGGGGCGTGTGTGGCTGGATTGTTGCCAGGTTGCTGAGAGCATGATGCGACGTTGCAGCCGTTTGATGGACCAGCCATCGGCAATCAGCTCAGCGGCGAGGTGGTCGAGCAGTTCCGGGTGTGTCGGAAGTTCACCGCGAATCCCAAAGTCACTCGGCGTGCGAACCAGGCCTTCGCCGAATTGGTGTTGCCAGACGCGGTTGACAATCACCCGAGCGGTCAACGGATTCTCGGGATCGGCAATCGCTTGGGCCAATTCCAGTCGACCGCTGCCCTGTTGAAAGGGCTTGCCGCCATCGACGTGCGCCAAGACCTGGAGGAATCGTCGTGGGACGCGGTCGCCCCGATTGCCGGGCACACCGCGTCGAAAGATCACCGGTTCGACCGGCTTGGGCTTGTCCACCATCACCATGCCACGCCCCGGTGCGCCCGGATGTGTGACGCTGACTCC
>NZ_JBFHKV010001460.1:0-1635 GCF_041595215.1 Stieleria sp.
AATCGCAGGCGGGACGTCAGGCGTTGGACATTCGGGGAACCAGCGGTGAAGAGATTGTCCACGAATTACACGAATGACACGAATAGATTTGCTGCGGCACACCTGGCGTTCGCTGGCAGCGTGAACGAATTGCGGTCGATCCGCAATACCCAGAGTCACGCGGATTCATCGGGCGTCAGAACGTTGTCGGCCTTCACGTGGGCCAGCGATGGGACTCAATCAGAACGCATCCCGGCAGGGGATGCCAGCGTTTTCGTTGCAGGCGAACTCGAGTTGGATGGCGGGAACAGCGTCCGGCGGTCACTTGCCGGGCGTTGGCAAGGATGCCATCGGAGGTCCAGCACGGACGCGGCCCGCGGCATCATGGCACGTCGACTAGACAGCCCCGCCTCCACATCGTCCGCTTCCCGAATCTCCTGGCCGCAGCTCATCAGCGTTGCGCTGGCACCGGCGTCTTGATCTCATGGGTGCACTTCCAATATCCGCCGGCGCTCGACTCCCCAGGATCGGCGCGTCGTGTGTTCGGTCGGATTCTTCTTTCAATAAAAGAAAAATCCCCTCGGACCACACGACGCAAGTGACGGGGGAGTCATGCGACTGCGGATCACACGATGGGACACGTGAGATCAAGACGACGACCGCACGAAAACGCCGACGACCTGCGGCCAGAGGATTCAAGAAACTGGCGTCAGCCTGACGCCCCGGAGTCCCGCGCAACGCTGCCCCACCGTGACCGCAGATCAACCGGCGCAGTGGAGAGCAATTCGATGAAGTTCAACGCCAGCCGTAACCGGGCGGCGACGATTGATTGTCCATTGCGAACCCGCTCGACTTCGCCGCTCCGGTTCACGGCATTGTTCGTCGGTCTTACCGTTTCGATTTTACGTGGCAGGCGAATGCTGTATCAACTGGTCTCAACCTCGCCATCTCGCGAGATCCAGTATTCCTCGGCCCACCCGAAGACGTGATTGTCACCCTCTAACCAATCTTGTCGTTCCTCGTTTAGCTCTTCAAACTCTGGGGCATCCGGGTCCAGATCCGTCAATTCGGACGGCATCCGTTGAAGCCAACAATCAGCTTCAGGATTCTCAAACGGGCGAATTTGTATCAGCCCTTCGGAAAAGCCGATCTTCGCTTGTTGCTCCTTCATCTGCATTTCAAAGTGTTCTGAGAATTCGGAATCGTAGATGCGAAACGGGCCGTTGTCAGTCATCCGTGGTGCTGGGAACGCCCACGGTTCACTCGTCGTTTCTAAGTAACATCCGTCAGCGTCAAAGAAGACGGTCACCAGATCAGGACAGAGCAAGCCCATGACGACCTGACGTCCATCAGCGCAACGTCCTGTCGTGAACGCAGAATAGGGAAGCAGGTTGTATGCCTTGTCTCGCATCTGATCCGACGACGGGCGGTGGTCACCGCGTCGGCGCGATGGACCGGAACTCAAATACAAACTCGACTCGCCGACTGCGGTGCACCACTTGGTTCACGCGGATCGGCCACGACGACAGTTTGAGCCGTCATCGCTGGTGGCCAATGTACTTGATTGGAATCGCCAAGGGAAATTCGAAGCGTCTGGCTCAGACTTATCTTCGCTGGACAGTCACGACGCAGCCCGGGGGATCTCGATTGTATTAC
>NZ_JBFHKV010001461.1:0-1632 GCF_041595215.1 Stieleria sp.
ACTGAGGTACAAGCCGATGCGGCCTTTGGGTGGCATGTCGCGCCAGTAACGCCAAAACCGCGGGCGTGCCGCTTCGACGTGCGTCGGTTTCTGGTACCCGATCGTCCGGATCCAACGCGGATCCATCCACATGTTGAGCATATTGATCGCAGTGGTCTTGCCAGCCCCTTCCACGCCGGCGAAGTCGATCAACACGGGGAATCGCGCCAACTCGCCCGTGCGAAACTGCAAGGTCAGCAGTTTGGTCCGCAGCTCGAGCTCCCGTTCCTTGAATTCTCGCTGGCTAACACGTTGCCCCAGCTCTGCCGCGTCGAACATGAATGCTCCTTAAGCTCCTGTGATCCCCAACCCTGACGTGCCGATCCTGAGCGACGACCGATCGCCGGCCCGATCCCTGGTTCCAGGCCAAGAGTACCCGAAACCATCGATTGCTTCCACTCCGCGCCTCGGTCGAAGCGATCGACTGAGGCTTTGGTATTCAGTGCGGGTTGCTCGGCGAGGCAATGACCATCCAGTGGGACGAATGGGACGCATCGGACACATTGGACGTATCGGTCCCATCGAGAGCGACAGGTTTCGCAGCCGTGGTCGGACCAACACCCGCGGTCGCTACTCGCCGCGGTGGACAGAAACTGTCCACTGCCGTGGCGAATCTCTGTGCATTGGCCGGCCGTGGCTACTCCCGCCCGACCCAAACGGCCCCAAAACCTCGTCTTCTCGCTCCCGGTGCACTCTGGCACGGTGCGTGCTTCTGGGTTTCGGCAAGACCCGAATCCCAATCTTCCGAATGCTCCCCGCGATGTCCGATCCAACGAGCCCCGTCGCCAAGCCGAATCTCTTGCACACACTCTCGCAGGGGCTTCCCACACTGCTGGTCTTGGTCGTCATGGCCGGGGGCTGGCTGGCGATCCACAAGATCAACAACCCCGCGGCGACCGAAACACAATCCGAGCAGGTCCAGGAACCTGTGGATCCGGACACCGTGATCCTGCCCGAGGGGAAGCTGGCGGTCGCGCGGATCGAAACCATTCCGGCCCAGCAGCAAATGGTTCAACATGTTCACACCGTCCCGGGCCGATTGCGTTACGACCAAACCCGGCACGTCGATGTGAAGGCCCCGATGGATGGGATTCTGTCGGAGATCTTGGTGACCCCCGGTGACCCCGTCGCCAGCGGTCAGCTGATCGCCGTCTTGCGCAGCCCCGAAATCGGACAAGCACGCGCCGAAATCTTGAAGCGCCAGAAAGAGCGTGAGATCGCTCGGCAGGTGCTGACACGTGAAACGACATTGTCCAAAAACCTGCAGCTGCTCTCGGAGATGCTCGATCGGGGTGAAACCGTTGAGGTGATCGAAGCCGCGTTTGCCGACGAGGCCTTGGGCAGCTACCGCCAGGCCATCTTGTCGAGCTACGCGAAAATGAAGTTGGCCGATACTTTGATCGCCAAGATTCAGCCCTTGGTCAAATCCGGATCGGTTTCAGGACGGACGGCCCGTGAACGCGAGGGCGAGCGACAACTGGCCGAAACGGCGTTCCGAACCGCTCGCGATCAAGCAACCTTCGACGCCGAACAAGCAAAACTGCAAGCCGAAGCCGGGTTGTCGCAGGCCGATCGTCAACTGAATTTGGCGTG
>NZ_JBFHKV010001462.1:0-1629 GCF_041595215.1 Stieleria sp.
AGGGTCGACCCGCGAGCCTTCTCGTTTCGAACCCCGCTTTCGCAAGTCCTGCGAATGAGTTCCGAGCCAGTCGCCGCTCGACGAGTCGCTACCCGATGGAGCGACGACAGAGAGACCGAGCGCGTCCCGCACCTGGTTCCAATTTTCAAAGCGCCGGTCGGTGGGATTCGGGCGGGATCCCGCATCGCGCTCGGCACGTCTCGATTCATCCGAGGAATCGTCCGCGCTGGATTCGTTGCGGTGAAAGACCGTGGCGGCTTTTGGCAGCCGACTGCGTCGAGAATCGACAGGCCGATGATCGACAGGCAACTCCGATTCCAGATCGGCAGCGTCGTCGTGTTCGAGGCCTTCGCGGAGCCGCTCAATCTGCAATTCCAACTCGGCGGCTTGAGCGTCCAGTCGTGCTGCGTCGGCTTGGCAGCGGATTCTGTCGAGTTCCAGTTCCAGTTCACGCAGCCGATGACGGTACGTTTGATCAGTGTTCGGGTCGGTGGGGGGATTGGGCGAAGGTTGGGATCGGGAAGTGGGCTGGAGTTCGTTCGGCAACTCGGACA
Source organism: Stieleria sp. (assembly GCF_041595215.1). NCBI lineage: Bacteria > Pseudomonadati > Planctomycetota > Planctomycetia > Pirellulales > Pirellulaceae > Stieleria > Stieleria sp. The sequence goes on from NZ_JBFHKV010001462.1 coordinate 555, forward strand.
TTTCAGCGATTCGGTTGCTTTCGGAGAAAATGCGCTGGCGACAAGAACCGCATTTATCGCCCCCTGGTGGCTGTGGTGCAAGTGCATCCGCGGCGGGGGTGGTGAAATTGCTGCAACCGACCGGTGGGTTGGGGCCGCATGCCAGCACGCGGCGTCAGCCAGTGGCGCGTGGTGAACGTTCGTTGCACACGCGCCGCTCGCTAACGCGTCCCGCTGGAGATGCATGGGAAAGAAACCAGAAGTCACCTTGCCTTGGAGACCGCGCGGCGGCTATAGCCAAGGTCAAAGAAGCGGACGGGAGGAAACCGTTCGTCAGGTCTTACAGGGATGGTCTGCCATGCGTTTTTGTCCGAATCGATCCAGTGCGAGTCTTGCGACAGCGATCGCGTCTTTTCTCCTCGCCTTTTCCGTGTCGAGCGATCCGGTTCATGCTCAGGGGATGCCGCTGCCCGGCACGGGGCCGGCTGGTCCTACCGGTGCCGGCGCTGCCGCCGGAGGCATGCCCGAAAACGCGGGAACGCCACCGAGTTTACAAAATCAACCGATGTCGCCTCCGAACCGGCCGACACCGCTTCCCGGTGGGCAAGCCAGCGGAGGCGGAAATCTGCCGCAGACTGCCGGCCAGGAGCACCGCATCTATGATCTGCGACCTTACACCGGTTACCTGACCAAACACGACCATCCCGAGCAGGCGATCGTCGACTGGGTGCTTCGTGAAACGGGAACCGACGTCTGGTTCACATCTCCGTTCGGTTTTCTGAATGCCGACCGCGATCAGTTGTCGGTGTATCACACCCCCGAAATGCACCAAGTGGTATCGGGAATCGTGGACCGGTTTGTCGCCGGTGAGAAAGATCCCCAGGTGTTGTCGTTGCGGGTGATGACGGTCGGCAATCCGAACTGGCGATCGCGGGCGCATCTGTTGATGCAGCACGTCAACGTCGACTCGCCCGGTGTCCAGGCCTGGTTGCTTAGCAAAGAGAACGCGGCGTTGGTCTTGAATCTGCTGCGTCAGCGGACCGACACACGGCAGGTCCAGGCGCTTGATCTGATCACCTACAACGGCCAAACCGAA
>NZ_JBFHKV010001463.1:0-1625 GCF_041595215.1 Stieleria sp.
GCGTGGGTCATCTCGATCCAACGTTTTTGTTTGGCGATCTCGGCATCACGAAAGGCGGCATCGGGGTGGGTGAAGTCGGGCGAACAGCAGAGCATGGGGATGCTCATGCCCAGGTCTTCGACTTGCTTTCGCAGCACGGGCCAATTCGCGGGATCGGCCAGCTCCAAAAACCCGGCGTAAAATTCCAGACCGTCGATGTCCAATGTCGTTGCCAGCTCGAACCACTCCGCCAGTGTCATCGAGCCGTCTTTGCAAAGCGCCTGCATGTAGGCTTTGGGGAATGCGGCAAGTTTCGGCATAATGGATCTCAGACGGGTTTCAACACAGATTTGACGACTTCGCCCTGGTGCATCTTTTCAAACGCTTCGTGCCACTGATCGATCGGCCAGACGCCGCCGATGATCGGTCGGACGTCCAATTGGCCGCTGGTCAGCAGGGCCAGCACCCGTTCCCAAATCGGCCAGTTGTGACTGAAGCTGCCTTGCAACGTGACATTTTTTTGAACCAACGGATCCAGATTGAAGCCCAACGGTTGCGGCCCCCAGCCGACCTTGCTGATCCAGCCGGCCGGTCGAACCACATCGATCGCAATCTTCAGCGTCGCACTGGCGCCGGCCGCATCGATCACGCCATCGCAACCCAAGCCGTCGCGCTGACGTGCCCATTGGCTCGCATCGCCGACGATGCCTTCACACCCATAATGCTGTTGGGCGATTTCCAGTCGCCGCCGATCCGATTCCAAACCGACCAGGGCAACTTCGGCACCGCACAGACGAGCCATCGCGGCGCACAGGATGCCGATGGTTCCCGGCCCCAGCACGATCACCCGATCACCGGGTTCGATCCGTGCGTTTCGAACGACAGCGTTGTAGGCCACACAGCAGGGCTCGGTCAAACAAGCGTGTTCGAATGCCAGGGAATCCGGCACGTTGTGCAGGATCCGAGCGGGGACGCGAACGTACTTCGTCATCGCGCCATCGACACCGTACCCAAACCCCTTGCGGGTCGGATCCAGGTTGTACAACCCACGGCGGGTCATCGGGTTTTGCTGGTCGATGATCGCCGCGGTTTCGCTGACGACTCGATCACCTTCTTTCCAGCCCTCGACCGCTGATCCGAGTTCGGCGATGTGTCCGCCGAATTCATGGCCCAGCACGACGGGATAGTTGACCGGCCAGGAATGATTGGCGGTCCACTGGTGCAGGTCGCTGCCGCAGACGCCGACGTTGGCGACTTCCAGCAAAACGTCCTCGGGGCCGATCGACGGTCGGTCAATCTCCCTCAATTCCACCGATTCCGGTTCGGGGGCGAAATTAACGACGGCGGCTGATTTCATGTTTGTACTTTTCTGAAGTGGGATAGCCTTCCAGGCGGTCGGGATCGAGATGACGAGCCGGGAAGCCTATTGCACGGTTTGTGCGTGGACGGCGTCGCAAATCAATTTCAGCGAAGCTTCCAGATCCCCGTCGGCCGTTTTGAAGGCATCGGCGTCGATCGTCAGCGGGGCACCCAAGACGACCAGTGGCGCCCCGTACTTGGGACATTCGATGGCTTGTTCGAGTGACAGTCCGCCGACGGCCTGGACGGGAATCTTGACCGCGCCGACCACCTCACGAAGCTGGTCC
>NZ_JBFHKV010001464.1:0-1622 GCF_041595215.1 Stieleria sp.
CCCAAACGTACAGGAATGCGGACAACCCACGCTCATTCTTGGTCCCGTCACCTTCGACATCCGACAGTGTGTTGCTGATCTCACGGGCGCTCGGCCGGTCGGCCCCGGCGGGCGTGGAGAAGCCGTCTTCATAGTCCGCCTCGGCGATCCGCAGCAACGCTTCACCGGTGCTTCCCAAGTCGGGATTTTCGAGGTTGTTTCCGGTGCCATCGATCGAGCGGACTTCATCGGGCAATTCGGGAATCACGGTCGTGGTTCCTCCATTGCGATCGCCGCGTGAAGAATCGTCCACGGTGCCGTTGCGTTCTCGTCCGAGTCGATTGATGACCCTCAATGCGTCGAGCACACTTCGCCGACCATCGTTGTTGACGTCTGTGAATCGCGAGGCATCATCGCCACCGTTACGATTCATCGAATTAATAATGATCAGCGCATCGACGGCGGAGACCTCGCCATCGTCGTTGACATCTTCGGCATCGAAAACGTTGTGTCGAAATCCGTCGAAATCGGCTGCCAGCAGACGCCGTCCTTCCAACGCTTCCCCCCGGAGCGGTCGTCTGCAACGGCGACCTCGGGGGGCGGACGCGTCACGTCGGGACAGACGTTCCAGGATGCGGATCTGTAGTCGGCGAAAAGAATCAGAAGTGGAATCGAAAAGGCTCATGGGAATTGCGCTCGCATGGGGGAGGAGAAGAGACGAGGAGGCGGGCGGGGAACGACGCCTCTAACGATTGGGGAACATCCGGAGCGATGATGTCACACCCGCAGCTCACGTTTTTGCCCAGTCGCCGTACCGCGGGACCGGTGGGCAATCCCCACGCCACCGACGACGATTTGCTATAGTGAACCATCCGCGATTGCATCCCGCCCCCGCAGTTCCACGCCTGCAATCTCACGCCCGCCGGCATCTCGATCACCGTCCCTAGCGTGATCGACCACGCCGACGTGCGACCTGCCTCCTGCTGAAATCGATATGTTCCGCACGTTTGCCTTGCCGCTGCTCGTCGCGACCGTCTGCATACACTTCGCCAGCCCTCTTCGCGCCGACCAATCGCCACCCGCCGCCGCGTCCCCGGCCCATCCCCCGGCCCAGCCCCCGGAATTCACCATCGACGTCATGCCCGTGCTGTCCAAGGCCGGGTGCAACCTGGGGACCTGTCACGGCAACTTGAACGGCAAGGGCGGATTGAAGTTGTCTCTGCGCGGCCAGGACCCGCAGTACGACTACCAGATGCTGGTGCGTGCCGCCAAGGGACGTCGCATCAACGTCGCCGCGCCGGAGTTGAGCCTGTTTCTGCGGAAAGCATCCGGCGGTGTTGCACATGGCGGCGGCACTCGGTTTTCCACCGACTCGCCTTCGTACCAGTTGCTTACACATTGGTTGCGTCACGGTGCGCCGGGACCGTCCGCCGAAGCGCCGCGGTTGATCGGACTGGACGTGCAACCGACGCAAGCGATCGTCGCCGATCCAGATCGAGCACTTCCGGTCCATGTCACCGCAACGTTTTCCGACGGCACTTCACGTGATGTCACCGATACCGCCTGTTATGAACTGTCCAATTTGAACGCGACGGTCGATGCCGATGGTGTTGTCACCCGCGACAAGTTCGGCGAGACCACCC
>NZ_JBFHKV010001465.1:0-1622 GCF_041595215.1 Stieleria sp.
TTGGTTCGCGTAAGTTCCGCCGGCCTTGAGCGTGGTGTCGTGAATCAATTCGTGCAGCAATAGATCGCCGAGATCGAAAACGTTGTCGGTCGAAAGGTAGATGCGATCGGTCCATGATTCGCCGCCGGCAGTTGCGGCACCCACGTTCTTGACGTCGAACAACAAGGGGACTTCATCGCCGAAATCGAATTCGGTGGCGACCGTCGGCAGAACGCCGCCGACCAACATCAGATCCGGCAACGCCCAATGCAAGTTGCCGGACCATCGGTCGTCGTTGGGTTCTCCGTTGATCTCGTCTCCGTCTTGATTCATCGGGTTGCCGACCCAGTCGAACACATTCGGACCAATGGTGAGCGAGTAGTCTCCGTCGGTGTATTGATTCATCACCGGGCGGACAACGAATCGAGCGTTCGATGCGTCCAGCGGCACGATCGATTCGACCGCGACCGAAGTGTCGGCCGGTCCGACGAGTGCGATGTCATCGGCGGACAACGAATCGCGTTCAATCGGCTCACTGAATTCAATGACGAAAAACGGTCCATCGGGATCAACGGCACTGTCCGAGACAGTGACCGAGAGGACTGCGGCGCCGCTGGAAAACCCGGTCACAAATTCCAGCGAAGTAGGCGACAGTTCTGGCGAAAGGATTTGGCTGCCGAAATCGAGGCCCGCGTAACGGGGTGAACCGCTGCGTGAGCCGTACGTCATCACGACGTAGCTGTCACCGGGTTGTGGGGCGTAGTCGTTGACGCGGTTGGTTCGGAGGATGCCGTCGAGCGTCGCGGTTCCGGTGATTTCGAGCACGTCGTGCTGCTCGATCGACGTCAATCCGCCGATGTCGAAGTTCAATTGTCCGCCGCTGAGCAGCGACAACGAACCGTCCACGATCAGATGTTCTTGGGGATCAACGATTCCGCCGACAATGACGTCTGCTCGCACCAGACCGTTGCCGGTGAGAACCGAATCCGATTCGAGTGTGAACTTGCCGACCAGAATTCCGGCTTCGCCCGCCGTCACGTGGATTCCGCCGAGCGATGCGCCCGACGTGTCGTTGCTGCCCAGATCGACGGTTCCGCCGTAGCGAGAAAGCACGCTGGAAAAACGGTTCGAGCCGGTCAGCGTTCCGGAAGAATGGTCGATGAACGATTGCAGACCGCCCAGATCGATCAGACTGCCGATGCCTTCGCCAAGCAGTTCGATCCGCCGCTGGGATGCGTTGCCGACATCGGGGTCTTCGATGGTCTGCACGCTGGACAAATCAACGACTGCGCCCGACAACGCTTCGATGAAGACGCGAGAGTTGTAATCGTCACCGTTTTGGATCGACGTCACCGCCGGTAGATCGAGGCGACTGCCAAACCCTTCGGCGCGCAGCGTCGCGCTTTGATTCGGCGCCGTCGTCTCGTGTTTGATCGACGTGACCGCGGGCAACGAAAGCGTCATGCCATCGCTTGCGATCAGCGTTGCCGAGTCGACGTTGACCAATCGTGGTGCGACGGCGGTGCCGCCGCCCTGGACGAAGAGCGATCCGGCGGAAAGATCTGTCAGCGTGGGTAGCGATGCAGCGTGTCCGTCGATCTGAATGGCGGTGCCCGCGGCAGAGGCGAGAGATGCGAATGAAA
>NZ_JBFHKV010001466.1:0-1621 GCF_041595215.1 Stieleria sp.
TCACGTCGAGCGTGTTGGCCCATGGCTGCTTTTCGACGATCAACAACAATCCCGCCCGGCTGTTGATGATCGCGTTGCCGATCGGCGGCGCGTAATCGTAATTTACTTCGGCAACATCCTTGATCCGCAGTGGGGTCGTCGGCAACGCCGTAACCCGAGTCGGCGTGGGAGAGGCAGTTGCAGTGGCAGCGGGCGATGTCGCGGTACGAAATCCGATCACGATTTCACCGAGTTGCTCGGGCGTATAGACGGCCGGAACGTGACGCAGGGCCAGTCGTTGGTTAGCGGTGTCGACGAAACCGCCAGCGCCCACCGCAGTGGCATCGCGGACCGTCTGTAAAACGGCGTCGAGTGTGATTCCGCTGGCCCGCAGCCGATCGGGTTCCACGATGACTTGCAATTGCGGTTCTTTCTCGCCCCACACCGCGATGTTTGCCACCCCAGCGATCGACATCAACCGTGGCCGGATCGTCCATCGCGTCAGCACGGTCATGTCCATCTGCGATTGCGTATCGGACCACAATCCGATCTTTAAACAGCGGCTAAGCGACGAGAGTGGCGGCAAGATGACCGGCGGCTTGGCCACCATCGGAAGTTGCTGTGAAACCAGAGCCAGTCGCTCCTGCACCAATTGACGGGCAATCAATAGGTCCGTCCCTGACTCGAAGATCAGCCGGACGCTTGATAGACCCAACACTGATTTGGAGCGGACAGTTTGCACAAACGGAATGCCGTTAACCGCATTTTCGATCGGGACGGTGATCAGACTTTCGACATCCTCGGTGGCAATGCCGGGAGCTTCGGTCTGAATTTCGACCAACGGAGGCGCGAATTCGCGAAAAACGTCCAGCGGCACCGAGTCGGAAGTGCGGACGCCGACGACAATCAGTGCTATCGCCAACACAATGATGAGTAAACGGAAGTGCAGCGACGTTCGAATCAGCCAATTCATACTGCCGCCCCCATTACCGAGCAAAGCAGGGCGGCGGCGAGCTGTTGCAATCTACGCTGGGGATTCGATGCGTTGTCTGACTTTGGTTGCGGCGGCGGAACGGTGCTGCTGCGTTCGATGCTCATTTTCCCGCTCCGAATTCGGTACCGAACAATTCCGCAGCTCCATCGACGACAACGGGCGTACCGACCCCAGGCCCTTTGGCCAACATGGCTTCGTCCGCTTCGACAAACTGAACTGCCACTCGCTGGCGCGTGTATTGCCGCTGGCCCGTTTCTACATAAACCCAGGCGTTTCCGTAGATGTCATAGATGAGTGATGCCGCCGGGACGATCCGTGATGTTTGGGGCTGCGACATTGGCAACTCGACACCAATTCGTTGTCCAGGACGCAGCCCGATTTGTCGGTTATCGACTTCGTAATACACGTCGGCCGAGGACGAAAACGCGTCGGCCGTGGGCGGAGCCGCAATCGGTTTGGCAACGATCGGTTCGCGTAGCGGGTCACCGGACAATGACACTAGTTGAGCGTTTTCATCGGATTGGATATCTCTGAGTAGATCGACGTAAACCGAAACACGAATCCAAATCGTATCGAGGTTCACGATCTCAAATAGCACCGCACCGGCGGTCACGGTTTGGGCTTCACTGACGTCGATACGGTTGACCA
>NZ_JBFHKV010001467.1:0-1620 GCF_041595215.1 Stieleria sp.
CCTTGCGGAAGGGGAAACGGCAACGCCGGAACCCGACATGGGATACGAACTGCGGACAGCCAATGGCGACCGCTTTGAACGCGGCACGGTGGAACACTTGGTTCGACGCGGCGGCATGATCATCGCCCGAACAACCGCCGGCGAAGAGTTTGCGGTTGTTGGCCGGAACGCGCACGTCTTGGTCCCACTCTCTTCTTAACTCCGACACTTTCTACCCTCGGCGAACGCTTCGCCACACACGCCCGACGTTGGCCACGGTCGGGCGTTTTGTCGTTGTTCGGCTGCCTGGCCGCGCAACTTCACGAGGCCACACACGGCAACGACGGCCGCGATTTCTCGAAGACGAAAAACATGGCGGATCTTTCCGCATGCTTTGCAAAGTTCGCTTGCTGTGTTTGCCGGCGCATGGCTCATGTGTGTTAACGCGAACGCCGATTCTTACCACGAACATGGAGAACCAAATGCCAAACCTGCAACCGCAACGCTGGCGATCGACGGTTGTCTTCGCCGACGGCAGGCGAATCGACGTCGATGAACCGCTGCCACTTCAAACCATTGTCGCCGATGCGAAACGGGCCGGTGCCACCAAGGTCGAACTCGAGAACGGAACCGAAATCTTCTTCAACGAAAACGGAGAACAACGATGAGCAAAGTTCAAACCCTCACGCCTCGGCCGATCGAGCCGGCCCCGGCATACGAGAACGGTCATCAGATCGCTCGCGACTTGTTGCGGCACATCGAGCTGCAACTCGATCGCATGCAGCGACCCGACTCCAAGGACCTCCGATGGCATCACGTTCGTGCTGTCAATCTCATCAACGCTCAGCTATCAGAGGTCGCCACGCTACTCGACGAAAACAACGGAGTACGTAACTGATGAAACCCAAATGCAACCTCAAGGCGGGCGACCGTATCCGTTTGCTTTCGATGGACGACCCCGACCCGATTTCCGCCGGCACCATCGGAACGGTTGTCGCCGTGTATCCGCAAAGCGATTGGACGCAAGTCGACGTGGATTGGGACGGCAGACGATCGCTGATGCTCTCCATTCCGCCAGACCAAGTTCAAAGCGTCGATGCCTCACCCCAAAACCAATCAGGAGAATGAACCATGTCCACTCGCGCTGTAATCGCCCTAAAACTGCCCGACGAATCTGTCGTCGCAACGTATCTGCACTTCGATGGCTATCCCGATCACGTGATGCCGATCCTTGAAGGCGGCTACCTCGATCCGGACGAAGCATTGGAGTTGATCGAAGGCGGTGAACTGCGATCGCTATCACCGCGGCCGGCCAATCCAGAATACTTCGCAACCAGCCGGCCAACAGAAAGGCTGCAGTCTGCCGGGGAGTTGCCTTGTCTAGCTCGCTACCTGAACGCTGAACACATTTACTACTACGGCGAGGAGCGTTGGACGTATCAAAAGGTTTGATGCCGCCGCTCATCGCATGTTCTCCTCTCGAGCGCCGACGGGGATTGGCGACTCACCGGTCCGCTCGAGCACGGCGGCTTTGCCGGTAAACCGTTGATAACGATCGACGATCACGTCGCAGTACGGTGGGTCGAGTTCCATCAAGAAAGCCTTGCGGCCGGTCTGTTCGGCACCGATCAAGGTCGATCC
>NZ_JBFHKV010001468.1:0-1620 GCF_041595215.1 Stieleria sp.
CCTGGGCAAACGAACAAATACCGCCGGCTGCAAACGGTGTTTACGGAGTTCGGTTTGAGTCCGGTCAGGCATCCCAACGCGTTGGAGTACGATTTGCGGGTGGTTTCGTACTTCGATCGCGGGCCAGGCTTTCGCATTGAAGTCGACGGTGCGCCGCAGCACGCCCATCGGCCTTCGTTCACGGGGAACGACGCCGACCCTGAAAAGACGAACCCAAAGATCTGGGGCGAGCTGGATAGCGAGACGATGATCATCACCGCGGCGATGGTGGGCGATCGCCGGCCGGAAGTCCGCTTCCCCGCCACGGTGTCGGCTGATTTTGTTCGCAAACGGTACATCGTGCTGGACCATCCCGGTCTGCAGCATGTCGAGATCGCTGCCGGCACGGTCGTCGGCTATGACTACCAGGGATCGCTGGAAACGAGCGACGGCGGGACGCTGCGGGATCCGTTTGACATGTTGACGGCACTCGGGACGCTGGCGGCGGAGCGATTCTTGACGCCTCGCACGACGGCCAGGATCCGCACCGGTCGGGCGCTGAACATCGAGACGGGATCCCTGATCGCATCGATCAACGGCACAGCGGTCAATGCGGTGATCAGCGAAGTGCGGATCGCGACGCCGGTCGTTGAGTCCGACTCGCCGCCTCCGTATGTGATGGACATCACCGCGATCGACAACGACTTGGACATCACGAGCCTGATCGCACGTGTTCCCGTTCCGGAGGTCGACGCATGAGCGGACCACGGCCAGGGTTCCCATTCGAAGCGATCGCGACGAGCGGGGCGTCGAAGTTCGAGGAAGCGGTGGGACCAGCCGGTGAGGACAAGTTCCATTTCTTCAATGCAGTCCCGATCGAATTCACCGAATCGAATGTCAGCGCCGGTGTCGTTCAGTGGCAGTATGGAAAGCAGAGCACCGGTGACGCGATCCGAACGCGAAACGCGATCAACGTGGACATCCAGCCCACCGATCGGATCGTGATGATGCTTGATGCGAACGGTCTGGGCGTCGTACTGGTCTTACTGTGCTGAGGATGAACGATGGCTGACCGAACGAGCGGCAATTGTTGCCTGGAAACAGACTGCGCGGCGAATTCCTATGACACGATCGGAAAGTGGTCGGCCGCTGCTGGTGCCACGATCACGGATGCCGGCATGGTGTGGGTCACGCCGAACGAGCAGATCCGCACGTTTGACGTGGATGGGGAGGTGAACCCGGCGTTCTTTCTCACCGGGAAGGAGGCGTGGGAACTGCGGTTCTACCTGCGAGGCCAAGCGACGTTCACGATCGATTCCGTTGACTATGCGATCGATACCGATGCCCAGACGATCACGGTTGACGGCCACACGGATTCAATCGGTCAGTTTGAGCGGCACTTGCCGTCTGACGAGCTGTTCTTGTTTCGGTTGCGTGTCACCCCCACGCATGCGTATCTGCTCGGATGCGGGAACTATCAGCTTGGGACCATGTTCGGAGCTGAGGCGAATGCACACTCCATCCTGACCGTTGACCGTTCGACGAACGCGCCAGATTCATTTTCTGTTGTCTGGACCGACGCGACGATCGGAGGGTTCACGATTAGCGACTCGACGGTATCGGTCACGGACACATACGTGC
>NZ_JBFHKV010001469.1:0-1615 GCF_041595215.1 Stieleria sp.
CACGAACGCTACGCCACCGGTTTCCAGCATGCCGACGGTCGGGTGGCGGAAGTGTTCAGCAGCGCCAACCGCGATACGGTGATGCGACACTTTCAATGGATGCAAGACTACGGCATCGATGGCGCATTTGTGCAGCGATTCGCCAATGGACTGACGAACCCGACCACGCTGCGGCACAAAAACAATGTGCTTTCACACTGCCGCGAGGGGGCCAACCGTGCCGGTCGTGCCTTTGCCGTGATGTATGACTTGTCCGGTCTTCGTGCGGGCGAGGTCTCGCGCGTACGGGACGATTGGACGAGATTGCAAGCGGACATGAAGATCGCCAATGACCCCGCGTACCTGCATCACCAGAATCAACCGGTGGTCGCGGTTTGGGGCATCGGTTTCAGCGACGATCGCGACTATACGCTTAGCGAATGCCTGGATCTGGTGAAATGGCTCAAATCCAATGGCTGCACCGTCATGCTCGGGGTACCGTCGTTCTGGCGCGAAGGCAAACGGGATGCCGTCAGCGATCCCCTGTTGCACACGATTCTGGAAACGGCGGACATCGTCAGTCCCTGGAGCATCGGACGGTATCAAACGCCCGAGCAGGCGACGCGTCATGCCGCAACGGTTTGGAGCGGCGACCGCCAATGGTGCGACGCCCGTCAGATCGATTTCTTGCCAGTCGTGTTTCCGGGTTTCAGTTGGCACAATCTGACCGGTGACAAACTCGATGCGATTCCGAGATTGAAAGGGCAGTTTTTGTGGTCGCAACTGATCGCCGCCAAACGCGCCGGTTGCGAGATGATTTACGTCGCAATGTTCGACGAGGTTGATGAAGGCACGGCGATCTTCAAATGCAGCAACGATCCACCGGTCGGTAACGGTGCTCGGTTTCTGACCTATGAAGGGCTGCCGAGTGACCACTATCTGAAGCTGGTCGGCCAAGGCGGCAAGATGCTGCGCGGAGAATCACCGGTCACCGAAACGTTCGAAAGCTTACCGAATCCATGAACCCAAATCCGCTCGAACGTCCGATCAGGTTTGTCTGGTCGACGGAACGCCAGCCGCGGCCGACGCCAATCAATTGATCCTTTCGGACTGACGTTCACAGCATCCGCATCAAAAACAGGCAGCGGCGATGAGGAATGCGGTGAGCACGCTGACCGTCGCCACAATGACGTTCGGCAGCAGGAACGAGTGGTTCAACACGAAACCGCCGATCCGGGTCGTGCCAGAGCGGTCGAACTGTATCGTGGCAATCTGGCTGCCATTGGCGGGAAAGAAGTGGATCCCAATGACCGCCAGCCACGAAGCGACAATCATCGCCGGTGAGATCCCCATGGCAATTGCGACCGGCGTAACGATCAGGGTGGCTGTCGACTGGCTGGTCGTCAACGCCGCCGTCGCATAGTAGGCGACCGGCAGTACCCAGACACGCTGTTCCACTTGTCCCAGCATCACCGACGACAGCAACTCGTTGTGCGCGCCGATAAATGTATTCGCCATCCAGGCAATTCCCATCAACGCCAGAACAGACACCATCCCGGACTGAAACACGTTGCTGCTGGGGATCGCTCCGGGATTCACCTTGCCGATCAACATGATCACGACCCCGGACACCATC
>NZ_JBFHKV010001470.1:0-1613 GCF_041595215.1 Stieleria sp.
AAAACCAAATGGCCCAAAAGGTGCTTCGCATTTTTGGTACCTGACCCCTTTTCCGCTCGACCCTTGATCCTCTCGCCCGCAAACGACGATGTCACTGCCCACCAACCCCGCCAATCATCCGACCGATCCCGCCAAACCGCTCGAGGACCTCGATGACTGGGAGGCGGACTTGGTGCGACGCTATCCCGAACCGAACAAGCCGGCCGAAGCGTTTCGAAATTATGGCGAAGACACGAAGCCCGGCGTCCGTGAATTCTATCAGCTCAATCACCGGCATCAGACCTACGACTTTGTGCAACAGAAACGAAAGCAGTTTCTGCCGCTGCGACATCGCAAGATGACGATTTGGGAGGCGATGGAGTATCTGAACCAATTGGTCGACGAGAGTGATCCCGACACGGACCTTTCTCAGATCGAACATCTGTTGCAGACCGCTGAATCCATTCGCGCCGACGGTCATCCACGCTGGTTTATCCTGACAGGATTGATCCACGATCTCGGCAAAGTGTTGTGCCTATTCGGTGAACCCCAGTGGGCGGTGGTCGGAGACACGTTTCCTGTCGGTTGCCGGTTTTCCGATCGGATCGTGTTCCCCGAATTCTTTGCCGAGAACCCCGATTCGACCGATGCGCGATACAACACCGAGTACGGCGTCTATTCGCCAGCCATCGGGCTCGACAACGTGTTTCTCTCCTGGGGACACGACGAGTACTTGTACCATGTCGTCAAGGATCGGTTGCCCCCAGAAGCACTGGCGATCATCCGTTACCATTCATTTTATCCTGGTCATCGAGAATCGGCGTATGAGCATCTGATGAGTGATCACGACCATCGGATGTTCAAGTGGGTGCGGGCCTTCAACCCGTATGACCTGTATACCAAAAGCGATAGCCGGCCCAATGTTGACGCCTTGCGACCCTTCTATGAAGAACTGATTAATGAGTTCCTGCCGGGGACGCTCGATTGGTAACCTTTGATCGGAATCCGATATCTTGCGGCCCGGTCGTGTCGCCCTTTTTCTTGCCGAGCGGTTGTCGCGACATCGACGTGATCAATCCGGTCCACCGAGTTCCCTGCCGTGCCCTCCACCGATTCTGACATCGCCTCGGCAGACGTTCCTTCCGACGGCAGCAACCCCCGCTCGCGACTGTTGCTGGCCGCGGTTGCGGCGTTCAGCACGTACTTTTGCATGTACGCGTTTCGCAAGCCGTTCACCGCGGGAACGTACGAGGGGCAGGAACTGCTGGGGATGGGGCTGAAATCGGTGCTGGTCATTTCGCAACTGGCCGGCTACATGATTTCCAAGTTTGTCGGCATCAAAGTCGTCTCGGAGATGCGGCGTCATCGACGTGCCGTCGCCATTGTGGGGTTGATCGTGACGGCGGAACTGGCGTTGGTCGGTTTTGCCTACGTGCCGATCGTCCTCAAGGCCCCCTTGTTGTTCTTGAACGGTTTTCCGTTGGGGATGGTGTTTGGGCTGGTGCTGTCTTATTTGGAAGGCAGGAAACAGACCGAGGCGTTGTCGGCAGCGTTATGTGCGAGTTTCATCATCGCGTCCGGTGTGGTGAAGTCCGTCGGACGGTGGATCATCCAGGACTGGGGCGTCAGCGAGT
>NZ_JBFHKV010001471.1:0-1612 GCF_041595215.1 Stieleria sp.
CCGCCGCCGCGAAAAATCACCGTTGGAAGATTACAACCACATCAAGGTCGCCGAAATCGCCAGGCAAGTGGTCGAGCAGGGCGGGCTGGTTCAAACCGGCGGTCATGGTCAGCTTCCGGGAATCTGCACGCACTGGGAAATGTGGAGTTTTGTGCAGGGAGGAATGACTCCGATGCAGGCGCTCACTTGTGGAACGATCAACGGAGCGAAGTACTTGGGGCTGGATGACGATCTGGGATCGATCGAAGTGGGCAAGTTGGCGGACCTGATCGTGATCCGCCGGGGCGCCGATCCGACCAAGCAGATTCGTGACTCGGAAAAGATCCAATTCGTGATCGCCAACGGCAACCTGTTCGAAGCCGATCGGATGAATCGCATCGGAGACAACGCGCCCCGGGCGGAGTTCTTTTGGGAAGCCAACGCCGGTGCGGGCGTGTTGGCGACGGCATCCGAATCGGTCGGTTGCAGTTGTCATCGCGGCAGGTAGGTCACGCTGTGACCGCGGCCTACCCTACGATTCGCGCAAGCATTGCATGAACCGGCTGAGTAATTGGTCGGTCGCGGGCGTGTCTTGCACGCTTGCCTCGAACACTTCCAGCGAGTCTCCGGTGATCGATTCGACGTAGGCCGGGTAGGCGTGGATCCGTTCAATGAAGGCGACGCGGTCCAATTCGGGATGAAATTGAGTCCCGTAGATGGGCCGATCCTTGACTCGAAAGGCCTGGTTTTGGTTCGTTTCACTCCGCGCCAACAAGACGGCTTGCGGGGGCAATCGGACGACGCAGTCCTGGTGTCCCATCGGGGCGAGAAAGCGGTCGCCCAATGGCCCGAACAGTGGATCGTCACGTCCGGCCTGGGTCAATTGAACTTCGATCGACCCCAGTTCTGCCCGCGAGGCGTCGGTCACGACTTCACCGCCGAGCGCCTTGGCCATCGCCTGGAATCCCCAGCAGGACGCGAACGTCGGCTTGCCCAATTCATACAGCTCCCACATCGCCAGCAGTGCCGGCGGCAGCCAGTCTCCGCCCTCGGCGACCGAGTAGTCACCGCTGCCCCCCAACAGAACAACATCGACGGCATCGAGTTCTCGAATCGTCGGCGCGCCGGCCAGCAAATCGTGAACCCCGATTTGAGATCGGTCGCAGTTCAACGCCCTGGCGAAACACCCGATCTCTTGATCGCGCATCAGGTCGTCCGCATTGCGGATCTGCAGCAATAGAAACCTGTCCATCAAACGCATTCTCTCCTGCGGTAGATCACTGTTCGGAAGAGAGTTTATCACACCCTGTCAATCTCTACCGGTTGCACGGATTGCCCGGCACGAGAGCCGTGCTTTTGAGGCTCAGCCCCACTACAAGACGGAGCATCGCGACAATCGCTCCGATAAAACGATCGTATTGCATGTCGATCGGATGTGCTTTGGATCAGCTTGGCAGGGAAGCCCGTTGATCATTTCTCATTTGGGAGTTGAGCGGTGCGCACGGATGCCATTAGACATCGCAAGATGTCGCTATCGGCCTGTTGCTTGTTGTCTTTGGTCGGTTGTGCTCAAGTCGGTCCGCACCCCGACCCGCCGGCGACCGCGACAATCAATGCCTGGTCCCTGACCACC
>NZ_JBFHKV010001472.1:0-1611 GCF_041595215.1 Stieleria sp.
CGGCGTTTTTGCCTGTCGGCACGCCTGCAACTTTTGGTTCAATCACGATGCGAGCGGGTGCCTTTCGGGCTCCTCCGCCTCCGCATTTCCTACCCGATTGAGATGTAGCGATCCATGAGTGAAATCCCCAAGTCCTTCACCGAAGCCGCTGTCGGCACCGGATCGAGCTCATCCCCCATCGTTTCACCCGCCGGATCGGCAAATCGCCCCGCGGACCTGCTGGAAACGCTTGCTCAAATCGTTGGGGCAGAGAACCTGCTACACGAAGACTGCGACCGAGACCTGTACGCCAAGACCACGTTACCGCAGGGCACGCGTCCGCTGGCGATCATTCGACCAGAGAACGCGGATCAGGTCTCAAATGCAATGCGAGCGATCACCGCCGCGGCAGTGCAATGGAAGGCGATCAGTCGCGGTAAGAACTGGGGCTATGGCGATGCCTGCGCAGCCGAAGACGGGGCGATCATCATCGACCTCCGCCGCATGGACCGCATCATTGAAATCAACGAAGACCTCGCGTACGCCGTGATCGAACCGGGCGTGACCCAAGGCCAACTTGCCGGCGAGCTGATCGCCCGCGGATCGCGTCTGATGCTGGACGTGACCGGAGCCGGCCCGGAAGCCAGTATCGCCGGCAATATTCTCCAGCGAGGCTTCGGCCACACACCCTACGGGGATCGCTTCGCCAATTCGTGCAATTACGAAGTCGTGTTGCCCGACGGAAACGTCACTCGGACGGGATTCGGCAACATTGAGAACAGCGTTGTCGGACACGTCTACCCCTACGGTCGAGGCCCAAACCCACAGGGGATGTTACCGCAAAGCTCCAACGGGATCGTGACCCGCATGACGATCTGGCTGATGCCGCGTCCGGAAGCGATCGACGGGTTTGGGTTCAAAACCGACGACGATGAAGCGTTCAAGCACATCGTCGACACGATCGGCAGACTGCGTCAGGAAGGCGTCATCGACAGCGTGGTCCATTTGGCCAACGACCTACGCGTGCTATCGTCACAGCCGGCTCTGCGGAGCACGGGCGAACGCCGCGCACCGTTGACCCCAGCGGAGCGAAAAGCGATGCGAAAGCAAGCCGGGGTCGGCCGCTGGAACGGTCTTGGCGGTTTGTACGGTCCACGCACCGTGGTGAACGCCAAGCGGCGCGTGATCAAGCAGGCACTCCGCAAATACTGCCGCGTCCGCTTCTTTACCCAGCGTCAAGTCAAATTGTTGGACGCAACCACCAGTCGCATGCCCACGTCTGGACCATTTGGCCGCCTCAAGAACCTGTCCTCAGCGATCAAAGACGTCAACGACCTGCTCTGCGGAGTCCCCACGGCCACTCACCTCGAAGGCGCCTTCTTCCGCAACCGCCCCGATAGCGGAGAAGTGATCGACGCAGGCTTGATCTGGATCGCCCCCGTGATCCCCTGCACCGGAGACGACGCCCTGCGTCTGATAGAGCACCTCGAACCGATCGCCAATCAGCACGGCTTCGACCTACCCATCACCATCTCCCCCGTCGTCCCCCGAGCCGCCGTTTGCATCGCCAACATCTCTTTTGACAGCAGCGATCCTGCAGAAAGCCTACGAGCAACCGATTGCTACGCTGCA
>NZ_JBFHKV010001473.1:0-1605 GCF_041595215.1 Stieleria sp.
CGATACGACGTCGCCGCGACGGCCAACAACACGCAGCGAAACTGGATCGTTCAAGGCCGCGGCAGTCGCTTGGTGTTCGAGTCGTTGCAGGCGATCAACGGAGGAACAAACTACGGCAACCGGCTAACGATCGAAGCCCATTCCGGTGGGCACATCGACCTCGCGGCCGTGACGCAAATCGCCGATGGCGCCGAGGGGAACACTGCACGCCGCGGCATATCGATTTTAGCTCAAGACACCGGCAGTACGATCGACCTGCGGTCGTTGACGTCCTTTCAAGATCGAGCAACGGTTGCCGACGACGCGCCGTCCTATTCCGATCTCGTCGCCCGTGACGGCGGCTCCATCCGACTCGATTCACTCACCACACTCGACGGTGTCGCCATTGTTGTCGACGCCCTGAGTGACGTGCCGCTCGAGACGGTTTCCCGCTTCGATCACGGGCGATTGCAAGTTTCCGATCGATCCGTCGCCTTGCCCGCACTGACGTCCGCAAGCGAAACCTTTTTCACCGCCGATAACGGTTTCATCGACAGCGATGCGTTGACGACCTTGACCGGTGGCGGATTGGAATTGAGGTCCGGTGGCCGGATCAATACGACGTTGCTGGCGACGATTGATGGCACCAGCGTCCGTGTCGCCGATGGCATCACATTGTCGCTGCCCCTGGTGACGTCCTATTCGCACGCGTCGACCGACAATGACCAGGCGCGAACGCTGGTCGCATCCGGTCTCGGTAGTCGCCTCGAATTTCCCAATCTGACACAGATCGACGGCGGCACGCACTTTCGATCCTCGTTGTCGGTCGACGCCCGTGACGGCGGAGCGATTGATCTGGCGCGTGCCTCGCAAATCTCTGAACCCGACACCGGAAACACCTCCGGCCGCGGCGTTCACGTCACCGCCGACGGCCCCGGCAGCGTCATCGATTTGTCTTCCCTGACGACCTTCACCGACATCGGCGAGTCTCCAGTCTCTCACGGCGCCGCCAGTGGTCACTCTTCGTTGACCGTCACCCGCGGCGGAACCATCGCGGCACCTGCGTTAACGACAACCACCGGTGTGCACATCGCCGCCGACGAGGGAAGTGATTTCTCGTTTGAATTGATTGTCGATGCCACCGATAGCATCTTGCAGGCCGCCGGCAGCGGAACGCTTTCATTCGCATCTCTCGCCTCTGCCGCGGGCACCGCCATTCAGATCGACGGACACGCCGCATCGCTTCCCACGCTGACAGATCTTTCCGCCGGATCGCTCTTCGTCCAGGGTGGCGGCACCGCCGACGCACCACGATTGGTCAACATCGACTCGGCAACGCTGATCGCAAGCGATGGCATGACGCTTTCGTTGCCCGCCGTCACATCGATTAAACACGAGACGACGGCGCCGAATCAAAGCGCGACGCTGCGCGCCGAAGGGTTTGGCAGTCGCCTCGATCTGTCCGCGGTGACGTCGATCCAAAACGGTGACGATTACAACTCTCGCGTCTTCGTCGAAGCGTTGTCCGGCGCAGTCGTTGATTTGTCCAGCGTGCAGACCATCGAAGACCCCGATGTCGGCAACGCATCCCAGCGGCGGATCGAACTGCTTGGCGAAGGCATCGGC
>NZ_JBFHKV010001474.1:0-1605 GCF_041595215.1 Stieleria sp.
CCAACAATGGATTATGGCTGAGGTGAAAACCGCAGACGGCGATCGCCAAGGCATCGGCCACGTCGGCCGGCTCGGGGACCTCGGACAGGTTCAATTGCAATTTCACCGCCAATTGAATCTGATGCTTCGGGGCGTGCCCATTGCCCGTCATCACTTTCTTGACTTTCGTCGGTTCGAAACTTTTGACGGCAATGCCGGCGGTGCCCGCGGCCAAACAGATCACGCCTCGCGCGTGCCCCATCAGGATGGCCGTTTTGGGCCGCGAGTAGTGGGAGAACAATTGTTCGAGCGCGAGAAAATCCGGCTTGTGCTGCTCCAACACCTCCGTAACGCCGGTGTGAATCTCCAGCAGCCGCTCTTCGATCGACGCTTTGGCTTTGCTGCGGACGATCCCGGCTTCGATCAACTGGAATTGCCCCCGGCTGACGCGAATGACACCGTAACCGGTCGTGTTCAATCCCGGGTCGATGCCCAGAATCGTGACCGGCGCCTGGCTGGCCGCGGCGCCGCCCAGTTTGACCGCCGCCCGCGAACTCATGAGGTCAATTCCCAGCTGGTGCCATCTTTCTTGTCCAACAGGGAAACGCCGAGTTCGCTGAGTCGATTGCGGATGGCATCACCGGTCGCATAGTCCTTGCGCTCACGGGCTTCCTTGCGAAGATCGATCAACAGGTGAATCGTCTTGTCGAGCAACTCTTGTGCGACTTCATCACCTCCACCGGCGACCGGCGGCTTGTCGAACAATCCCAACACATTGGTCAGCTCTTTCAACGATCGCATCGCGGCGATCAGCGAGACGACTTCGGGCGAGGACGCATCCGCTCCGGCGGCGAGTGATTTTTCGTCGATGAATCGATTGAGCAACCGCAACCAATCGAACAGCACGCTGATGGCGGCACCGGTGTTGAAGTCGTCGTCCATCGCGGTGATGAACTTTTCCCGCAGCTGGTGCACCTGGTCGAGCAAGGTGTCCTTTCCGGGATCGAACTCGCCGCCGGCACGTGTTTTGGCCGGTTTCAGATCTCCGTCGCCGTAGAAGGAGATTCCCGAGATCTCTTTGAACCGATCAAACAATCGATAAAAACCGTCCAGCGCCGCGCCGGCCTCTTCCAGCCCTTCTTCGCTGTACAGGATGGTGCTGCGATAATGGGTTCGCAGCAGGAAGAATCGAATCCGTGTTCCGGTGTGGCGTCGGATCAGCGCACTCAGGCCGCCGTCGCCCTTGGAGCGACTGATTTTTCCGGCGGCTGCTTCTTCGGCCGATTCTTCGCGATCGCCCTTGCCGCCCAGTTTGCCTTTGCCTTCGGACCGCATCAGGCCGTTGTGCATCCAGTACTTGACCATCGGCGCGTCGTGGCAGCAGCCGCTTTGGGCCAGCTCGTTTTCGTGGTGGGGGAACATCAGGTCCAGCCCGCCGCCGTGGATGTCAAAGGTCGTGCCCAGGATCTCGTGGCTCATCGCCGAGCACTCGATGTGCCAGCCGGGTCGGCCGCGGCCCCAGGGGCTATCCCAGGAGATTTCACCGGGCTTGGCGGATTTCCAGAGCGCGAAATCGCCGGCGGACCGTTTTTTCGCCGCCGCCTCGCCGCCCTCACCCTGCTGGTC
>NZ_JBFHKV010001475.1:0-1605 GCF_041595215.1 Stieleria sp.
CAAGATGGTGTTCCCCTTCCAAGGTCTCGATCAAAAACTGACCGGCGTCAAACCGGCACGGGTGGTCGAAGAGATCTTGCTGTAGCGACGAACAGAAAACGACCGTATCTACGCTCGCCGGAGCATGGCCGTCGCAGATCGATTTGAAGTGGCAGAATGATTTGGGGCAAAATGATTTGGGGCAAAATGATGTTCTGACCGCTCAGATCGCGGAGCCAGAATCGTCCGGCTGCCCCATTATTCTGCCATCCCCATGATTCTGCCATCCTCGTCTCGCCAACGCCGCCGTCTGGCGACGGCAGCTACGTTCTGTTTATGTACGCTCACTCACCACGTTTCTTAGCAGCTGTTCGTAGCGATCGACCATTGTGTCCCAACCGAACTGATCAACGATTCCCATTCCCGCCCGACCGAGTGCTTCGCGTTGGCGGACGTCTGCGATGAGTGTCTCGATCCCGCCGCGCAGGCCTTCGACGGATGATTTCACCAACCAGCCGTCACGGCCGTGGTCGATGATCACTCGCGGGCCGCTTTCGCAATCGACACTCAACGAAGGGACGCCCAACGACATCGCCTCCAGCAGAGCCGACGGGAATCCTTCATACCGGCTGGGCAAACAAAACAGCGTTGCCTGGGAGAGCGGTTCGGCAAGCGGGCGCACCCAGCCGGGCAATTCCAATCGGTCGTCGATTCCCAGTGATTTGGCCTGGGCGAGTAACGCGTCACGTTGGGTGCCTTCGCCGTAGATCACCAACCGCCAGCTCGGATCGTCGGACGTGGCCTGGGCAAACGCGATCAACAGGCGGTCAAATCCTTTTTCCGGTTCCAGTCTGCCGACACCGGCAATCCGTTTTCGCGCACCGGCTTGCTCGCGGTCAGACGTCAGCGGAGGCCGGTCGACCGCGGAAGGAATCACGGCAACCGACTTGGAAAACGGACGCAGGTAGCTCGCCGAGGTCTCGGTCAACGCGACGACGGTTGCCGCTTGACGGTATTGGTGTCGACGAACCACATTCCAAAACGGCCCGAGTGATTGACGTGCCGGATCGCTGCGTTCGCAAACCACCACCGGTGGGCCTGATGGATCGGTTGCCATCAAGACGTCGAGATTGGTTCGATCACAAAACGACAACACGACGTCGGGGCGAAGTCGTTCCACCGCGTCGGCGATGGCGTGATGCCGCGCGCGAACTTGACGAACCTTGCCCAACAATCCCCTGGCGTCGGCAGACAGAGCGAGCGGCATGCGTCGCACGCTCGGCGCGATCACGTGACGATCAGAGGCACCCTCGTCGAACGTGATCAAGCTGACGCGATGCCCGCGTTCGGCCAAACGCGACGTCAAGCCTGCCATCACACGTTCGGCACCACCGCCATGGAGCGAGTGGATGAAACAGGCGATCGACAGGCTTGCTGAGTTCGTGTCATCGGCCGCCCTTTCTTCGGCCGCCCTCTCATCGGCCGCCATGCCTAAAGATCGACTTGTCCGAGCGGTGCCGGCAAGATCTCTTGAGTGGTTTCCGGTTGTGGGTCCGGCGGCGGCGAGGTCTCTGCGTCCTCGCTAGGCTCGACAAAGTCGTCCGCGGCCGATGCGTCTCCTTCCAG
>NZ_JBFHKV010001476.1:0-1601 GCF_041595215.1 Stieleria sp.
GCAATTGGCGCCCTTTCTTTGCGCGGAATTCGCCTTGCCTTGCGCCCCCTCCGTCCGTGGGTCCGTCATACTGGTGGTGGATGCGATAACGATTCCTCCCCGGGAGTATAGAGAGCGTGATTGCAGAAATTCGTTCGCCGCGTGTTTGGGTTTTCTTCATTTGCACCCTGGTTTTTGCCTTGGATCCCCCCGGGAACCCTCCCGCCCGGGCGCAAGATCCAGATCCCGCCGAACAGACTCGGCTGTCCGAACAAGAACGCGCGATCGCCGAAAAGTTTCTGCAGGTGCTGCTGCGCCGTCCACGACCAGGGACCGCGTTGGACCGGGTCTACGGATTCCACGTCCAAAACGGGACGCTGGACGAATTCATCGCCTCGCTGGATGTCTCCGACGATGCCCCAAACGCCGGCCAACAGCGGATGATTCTGGGGTTGTTGCAGGCTCAACGCGGCCGCCAGGCACTCGCGGCCGAGGCCTTTGCCAAAGCCGAATCCCTGCTGAGCGATGACTACGCCAGCAGCTACTTCCTGGGGCGATCGCTACTCGCGGTCGGCCAGACGGAGAAAGCGGCCGCGGCACTGGAGCGGGCGATCGAGCGAAAACCCGCTCGTAACGAAGCGTTACCGATCTTCACTGAACTGGGCCGAATCTACAGCCGCGCCGGACAAAACGAAAAGGCACTTGAGGTTTGGCAAAAACTGGAGGCATTGTTTCCGGGCGACACGCGGGTCGGCAGCCAGATCGCCAGCACACTGGCCGACGAAGGCAATGTCCAAGAAGCCCTGCAACGATTCGAGCGTCTGTCCAAGTCCGCGCGCAAAGACGACGAGAAGATCGCGTTCGCGGTCCAGGCCGCCGAAATGCGACGTCGACTCGGGCAGACCGAACAGTGCACCGCAGCCCTGGAAGCAATCCTGGCAAGGCTGCGCCCGGGCAGCTGGCTGTACAGCGATGTCCGCAACCGGATCGAACAAGGGTTCCTGAAATCCGGTGATTACGACGCGTTGGCAAACTACTACAAACAAAAACTCGCCGACTCGCCCGATGATCTCGCCTTGCAGGTTCGGCTGGGACGCATCTTGGTTTCCGCACAACGCATCGATGAAGCAGCCGAGACGTTGAGCAAGGCCGTCGAACGCGCGCCCGACGACGCCGACGTGCGATTGGCGCTGATCGATGTCTTGGTCAACAAGGCCGACATGGCCGCCGCGGCCGATCAATTCGAACAGCTTGCCGAACAAGATCCCGACAACCCCGACTACTTGCTTCGGTGGGGACAGACCCTGCTGGAAGACGACACGCGGCCACTCGCGGCGCGACGAAACGCCGCCGCCGCGGTGTGGCAACGGTTGGCGGATCGCCGCGAGGATGACGCCGTCACGCTGTCCCAGATCGCCGATCGCATGCGTGCAATCGATCGCAAAGAAGACGCCATCGGGCTGTACGAGCAAGCCATCAAAGTGGAACCCGATTCACCACAGTATCGAGAGTACCTGGGTGAATACCTTTATCGGTTGGGCCGAAAAGAAGAAACGATCGAGACCTGGAATTCGATCGCCGAGGGTGATCGACGCGGTCGAGACTCACTGGTCCGCCTCGCC
>NZ_JBFHKV010001477.1:0-1598 GCF_041595215.1 Stieleria sp.
ACACCGCCACCGACAGCGGAAGTCGGATCGAGTTTCCCAACCTCGTCGACATCATCGGCGGCACCTCCCGGTATTCCGACACGTATGTTCGCGCCCAGGCCGGCGGTGTGATTGCCCTGCCGATGCTCGAATCGATCGTCGATGTCAGTCGCGGTGACACGCGCAATCACGTCATCGAGTTCAGTGCCACCGGCGCGACCAGTCAGATCGATCTGTCAGCGCTGGTGGCCGTGCAGGATTACAACGCCGATGGGCTGACCCGATTGCTCGAATCCGATGGCGGCGACCTGTTGCTCGGTGCACTGGATTCGGCGATCGGCGCCAGCATCACACTTCAGTCCGCCGAAGGCGGGCCGCTGGATGCATTGCGGCACTTGGAGCGCACGACGCTTGTGCTCTCCGGAGGCACTCACACGGCGCCGCTGCTGGAGCGCGCCGTCCGTTCGACGGTCGATCTGCGCGACGGAACTTTCATGCCGGCGGCGCTCGCCGACATCGATGGGTCCAGCCTGCTCGTTTCCGGCGGCGCGACGTTGACGTTGCCGGCGGTGGATCGCTATTCATTCTGGTCGGACGGCAATTATCAGCGGAAACGTTTTCGAGCCAGCGGTGCCGGAAGCACGTTGTCGCTTCCGAACCTCGCCGCCATCGAAAGCGGGTCGCATTACGATGCCGAGTTCTATTTAGAGGCGTTTGACGGTGGGGCACTCGATCTATCCTCGGTCACCAGGATCGCCGAACCGACCGGCGGTGATTCACGATTGCGACGCGTTGTCATCGATGCCGACGGCGCGGACAGCCAGATTGATTTGACGCAGCTGGTCTCGTTTGCGGACTACAGATTTGACGGCAACACCTCAAACAGTTCGTTGATCGAAGCGACCGCAGGGGCCGATATCGTCGCTCCAAATTTGCAGTTCATTCGTGGTGCCCGCTTGAATTTGGGCGCGTCCGGTTCGATCACCTCCGATCAGTTCCGCGGGATCTTTCAAAGCATTGTCACGATCCGCGATGTCGACCGAGCGTTTCCGAATCTGACCCGTGTCGACGACGTCACGTTCGACATCGGCTCGGCGGCCGTGGATCTGTCCAGTCTGATCGGGATCCAAGGCGGCGACTTGATTCTTCGCGAGGGAGCGACGCTGGACGTCAGTGCCCTGAAGTACATCGATCAGGCCGATTTTAATGTTTCTGGCGGTGCGGTCTTGTCGATGCCTTCGGTCACCGCCGTGCGAGACAGCAATACCTCAAACTATCACTCCCGCACTTGGACCGTCTCCGGCGCCGGCAGCCGAATCGAATTGCCGAACGTCACCACGATCACCGGATCGCCCGGTTATGAAACGCGACATTACTTTACCGCCAGTGACGGCGGGGTTTTGGATCTGCCGTCGCTGGTCTCGGTCCAAGACATTCCCGGCGACAACCGCAGGGGGGCATTTGAATTCAAGGCGACCCAAGCCAACTCGTTGATCAATCTTGCCTCGCTGCGACAGGTCGTCGATCTCAATACCGATCAACGTTCGGTCTTTCAAGCCGCCACGGGGGGCAGTCTGCAGATCGGCAATCTGACCGATGCACATGGTGTCCACTTCATC
>NZ_JBFHKV010001478.1:0-1596 GCF_041595215.1 Stieleria sp.
ATCTTGCTGCAAATCAAATAATTCGTATTCGGGACGGCCGTGGTGTCGAGCAACCACCTCAGCAGCCCGCGAGTTCGTCTTGGCCGCCTCGGTCCACTCTTTGAAGTAGTCGCCCGAGGTTTCGCGGAGCAGCAGATCGATGTGGGTGGTGAACGCGAACTCGGGATGCGGATTCCAAATCAGTTTGTATCGATCGGTGCGAAGCGCGCGACTCAGATAGACATTCATCATCCGGTCGCCGCTGTGCGTCGTGAAGATGCGTTTGCGATGTGAATCAGTGTCCCCACGAAGGACCGCCGCGAACGAACGTCCGTCGAGATCGTCGGGGATGGCTCCGCCGGCGATGTCAATCAGCGTCGGGAAGATGTCGATCCAGCTGACCATCGCGTCCGTTCGGCTTTCCTTTTGGATCGTGCCCGGACGAGCGACAATCAATGGCACGCGGATGCCTTCGTCGTACAGCGTCCACTTGCCGAAGGGGAATTGCGCACCATGATCGCTGGAGAACACAAACACTTTGTCTTCCGCCAGGTGTTCGTCGGTCAACGCCCGGACCTCGCCCAGGTAGGCATCCAGATCTTTGACCTCCTGCAGATAACGCGACCGCTGGACTCGCGTTTGCGGGGTGTCCAACAGCTTCGGTGGCAACGTCATCGAGACCGGATCGACGGTTGATTCAAACGGCCAGGGCACGTGCGGATTGGAAACACCCACGAACAATGCCAGTGGTCTCGTGTCGTTTCGGTTGACCAGAAATTTCTTTACCGTTTTGTGCAGCTCGGGAATGTCTTTCTTCAGCTCGATGGTGTCGAACCCGTAATTCTTCGCACTTTTTGAATGGGCGACCTTTCCGAACGCTGCGGTCTGGTATCCGAGTTGACCAAGCAGCCGTGGCAGACGAACGGTCCCCTCATGCGGATACGTGTGATTTTCTTCGGCACCATTCCTGGCCGGCATCAACCCGGTGAGCAAGGCGGCTCGACTGGGGGCACACGCCGGACTCGCCACGAACGCGCGATCGAAGGTCATTCCATCGGCGGCCAAAGCATCGATCGCCGGCGTCTTGATGTTCGTCCCGCCGTAGATCGGCAGGTCGAGTGCGGAAAGATCGTCTGCCAAATAGACCACGATGTCCGGCAGACGACGCTCCGCCGCAAACGAGTGGACGCAAAAAGCGGTGACGGTCAGACAACAAGCCAGAATTCGACGCGACATTGTGATCCTTCTCTAGACGTTTACTTCACTTCGAAACGGACGGATCCCGTGACTTCTCCATCGACATGCCATCGGTCGCCGCGTTTGGTCGCGGCCATTGCCGTTCCGTCAGCGAAGACGCCGGTGGAGCCATCGGGGGCTGGTAGTTCTACCACGGCTGACATGCCGTCGGGCAAGGACAACGATAGATTGAAGGCCTCTCCGTTCGTCCAGTCAATTTTAATCGGCCCCCGCGGCGTTGGGACCTTGCCGCGGGCCGATTCTATATCAGCTGGGCAGGGTCGAATCGTGGCGGTGGTCCAGCCTGGGGTTCGCGGCTGCGCCCCGAGCACGTGTCGCGGCAGCAGGTTCGCCGGCGCGGCGCCCCATGCGTGGTTCCAA
>NZ_JBFHKV010001479.1:0-1596 GCF_041595215.1 Stieleria sp.
CTATGGGAAACGTCGGTTCTCACCGTCGGGTTCGTTCACCGCATCGCCTTGGGCGTATGACGGCAAAGTCTTTTGTCTCAGCGAAGACGGATTGACGTACGTGGTCCAAGCGGGCCGCGACTTTGAAATCCTACACACCAATCCGCTCGACGAACTTTGCATCGCGACGCCGAGCATTGCCGACGGGCGGTTGCTGATTCGCACGTTGACGAAACTGGTTTGCATCACCAACGACGAAAAATAGATTCGCCCCTCGCGCCGCTTCCAACCCGAATCGTTGTGTCAACATGTCGACCACGCCCGCTCCTTCGATCCCGCGACGACATGATCTTGATGCGCTCCGTGCGATCGCGATGTTGTTGGGCATTGCCCGGCACGCTGGCTCTCCGCGTCCGTGTATCGTTACGCATGGCTGATCCCGTTGACGATGATTCCCCAAGCATTCATGTCGCCGTACGGGGCGGGCTTCGGACCAGACACCTCGATCGGACTGTTACCGATGCCGTCGGTGCTGGCGTATTACGCCGTGTTTTTCGGGTTCGGCGCGATCTACTTTGATGCGACCGGACTGCAAGGCCACGTCGAACCGGCCGGCTGGCGATCCTGGCTCGCGGTCCTCGTTTCGTTGCTCGTGCTGTTCCCGATCGGACTGGCGATTTCTTCGCAGTACGAAGGACTCGGCAAGATCGCGTCTCTTTTTGTCCAAGCCAGTTACGCCTGGTTGATGACGTTTGGCATGATGGGCGTGTTTCGACAGGTGCTCTCGCGGGAGAGCAAAACCATGCGTTACTTGTCCGATTCATCCTACTGGCTGTATTTGGCTCACATCGCGCTTATCATTTACGCACAGTACTGGGTTCGTGATTATTCGCTGTCGCCGTTTTTGAAATTCCTGATCGTTTGCGTGGTCACGAGCGCCCTGCTACTGCTCAGCTATCAGCTTTTCATCCGCTACACGCCCATCGGAACGTTATTGAATGGCAAACGGATTCGTCCCAAAGCCGCGCCAGACGCAATGAACGCTAAACCCATCACAACCGCCGAACGCCCTCAACCGGCCGAAGGAAATGTCGCATGAGTGACACCCTCCATCATTTGCTGCTCGTCGAAGACGATGCCGAATTGTCCGGCATGATGAAGGATTTCTTGACCGGCAAGGGATACCACGTCGCGATCGAGGCCAACGGTTTGTCGGCGATCCGGCGAATCTCATCCGAAGCCTACGATGCGGTCATCTTGGACATCGGGCTTCCGGGGACGGACGGATTCAGTGTTTGCAAGAGTGTCAGATCACATTTCAAAGGTCCGATCATCGTGCTCACCGCGCGGGGGGAGGAACTGGATGAAGTCGTCGCATTGGAAGCCGGGGCGGATGACTTCATGAGTAAACCCGTGCGTCCCAACGCCCTGCTGGCACGCCTAAAAATTCACCTTCGTCGATTCGACTTGCACCCTGCGGATTCGAGCACCAAACCGGCGGACATCGTTGTCGGTGACCTGAGCATCAGCCTGGGCAGCCGCAGCGTCGTGGTCGGCGATCAACCGATCGAGTTGACGACCGCCGAATTCGACTTGATCGAATACCTGGCCCGCCGC
>NZ_JBFHKV010001480.1:0-1596 GCF_041595215.1 Stieleria sp.
CGCATCCACTCGTAGCGTCGGGCGCCAGGTATCGGTTCTGCGGCAAGCGTGCCGACGACGACCGTCAAGTCGTCGACATAGTGCCGCGCGAAATCAACGAGATACGCATGCCCAAGGTGTGGCGGCAAGAACTTTCCCAACACCATTCCCGTCGTCATGCCTCCGCCCTCCCTCGGATCGATTTCAACATCACACCCGCCATTGTTTGCAGTTGCCGATCACTGACCGGACGGATCTGTTCCCCAGTGGGCTGCAACACATGGTTTGCCCGCGTCGCATCGAATCGAGTCTTCGTCGCCAAAAACAAATCCATCGCTCGGTGATTGTCTGAAGCCGTCGTTCGATAGTTCAACGCCAGGCAAGCCGCCGCGACGTCCCGACGGTCGACGTCCGTGTTCGTTTCATCCCGTTGGTAGCGATCTGCCGTGCATTGGAAATGCTGACGCGATACCGGTGCCAAATCAATCCCCACTCGTTGCATCGCCCCAATCCAACGCGACGCGGAAACCGGTTGCGGACCGCACAGGTGGAATGCACCGGAATGGTTGTCGAGCAAGAGGCGGATGATTCCGCACGCCGCTTGATCCACCGGTGTCACGTCAAAACAAAAGTCGTCGATGCCTTCGGGGTATTGCCCCAGCAACGCGATTCCCCGCGTGAACATCGCCAGCTGGTCGTGAAGGCCGCCGACGCCGTGTCTTGTGTCTCCGGTCAACAACCCCAACCGATAGATCGCCGGGATTTGCGTTCCCGCGATCGACCACAGTAACTTCTCGGCCGCCCACTTGGTCTGGCCGTACCCGCCAAACACGCGTGCCGGTGTCTCCAATCGATCCATCTCGTCGTAACATGTTTCTTCGCGGTCGGTCGCCACGAATACTGACAAGGTCGACGCGTAGTGAATGGCCTTGGGCCTTCGATCGCAGGCCAGCCGCGCGAGCGTCGCCAGCGAGTCCAGATTGACCGAACGCATCGTCTGGAAATCATCTAGCAGATGAACCCGGGCAGCCAAATGGACAAGGTCGGTGGCCTGATCGGCGATGCGCGCCCACTGGCCATCCGACAAACCGAACTGGTGCGCCGCGAGATCACCGCAAATCGGCTGAACGTCATCGGGGCCGAGCGAATTGACAGCGCGTCCCAAAAACGTTTTCCGCGAATGGTTGATTCGCTGCAACGCCTGCGTCGAATCGTTGGCACGAACCAGACAGATGAGTTTTGTTCCGTGATTTTCCCGCAGCAATGCGTCGAGCACCCACGTGCCCAAAAATCCGGTTGCCCCGGTGAGCAAGATCACTCGATCACGGTTGCTGATCGGTTCAATGACGGGCAGGTCGGGAACCGCGAGGGACAATTGCTGTACGATTGAGTTTAAACTAGCGGTCGTGGCGGCGCAGGTTGATTCGCAATCACGCAAGCTCTCGCGTAGCGTTTGGTGTTGTAGGTTTGCGGAATTCAATGCCAGGCCGTTCGCTTCGGCCGCCGCGAGCAGTTCCATGGCCGCCAATGAGCTACCGCCGGCGGAGTCAAAGGGATGGTCCCATCCGAATCCGTCGTGTCCGAGCACTTTCACCCACAGCGAATGAAGGATTGCAG
>NZ_JBFHKV010001481.1:0-1595 GCF_041595215.1 Stieleria sp.
AAGAATCGGAGGAAGGGGTGGCGTCTTCGCATCGACCACCATCAGGGGCCGCAACGGAGAGGGCGGGGGGCGCGCCCCAACAGTGAGTGGGCAGTGGTCAAGGGTCTGCAGACCACGGCCGCTTTCGGACCTACATGTACGGATTGTTCTTCGGATCAATGATCGTTCGCAACTTTTGCAGACCTCGTTTTAACAAGCCGGCGACGGCGGTGTCGGATTTTCCCATCCGCTCGACGATCATTGCCAGCGGTAAACCTTCCATGTAACGCAATCGGATCGCTTCGGCCTGCGTTTCGGGCAATTGGTGCAAGGCTTCCAGCAAGGCGATGGCGGTTTCTTCTTTGATCACCACACCGGATGGGCTGGTGGTGCTGCCCGGCAACTGGGCGATCCAGGGTGCTCCGCCGGAATCGTTTCCCGCTTTCGCATCGGCATTGACTTCACGTCGAATACTCCGCTTTTGCGTCATCACGTGACGCGTCACGGCCGTGGCGACGTTGTTTTTCAGCATTCCGCGCAACCACGCGGCGAACTCTCCCGGTGAATCCCCGCGAAACGAATGCAGGTCGCGTTTTGCTTCCAAAAAAGTGATTTGAACGATGTCTCCCGGATCGACGCGACGGCGAAGCTGTTCGGACAAATTGCGATGCGCCAACATCAACAAGTACCCGCGATACTGTTCCAGCAATTGCCCCAGCGCCGAATTATCGCCGGCTTTGGATGCGACCACTAATTCGGTCGTCGACATGTCTCCATCAGTTGCGGTCATCAATCAAATTCTGGACAATGTTGGTGCTCGGCGGATGCGAGACAGTTTATCTCATGAATGGTGGTCCCAAAGCCAACGGAGCCTGTTCGTCGCCGATTTTTCGCCTCTTCACCATCCTTCCCTCCCCAACTTCGGCAGACTTCAACGATGTCCATGCGTCACACCGATCAAAGGCCTTTCCGACAACGGGCTCGGAAGCTGTCCCGTGTTCTGGTCGTCTTCGCAGCCGCCCTCGTCATCGGCTGCGGCGGCGCGCCGAGCGACAACCCGCCGCCCGAACCGGCCGCGGTCGACGCCGGCGATTCGGCGGTCAGCGAGAACGCCGGCGAATCAACCACCCCTGCGGCACCGGCGATGTCCGCGTCCCAGACGCCGGCGGTGCCGGCTGCCGGCACCGGGATCCAGCTTCCCGATCAAGCCGTCGAAATCGACAATCAAACCGACGCCCCCTCGACCCAAGGACAGCCTGAATCCGGCGGACCGACCCAGCCGGGGGCCGGCGGCATTGAAATGCCCGATCTCGACCCCGCCCCCCCATCGGACGAATCGGCTGCCAATGCCGGGCCAAGCGACGGCGGCGTGGACTTGCAATTCGCAGCCTGGCCGGCGATCGAATCCCACGCAAAATCGACCGGAAAAATCACCGTCGTCGACCTCTGGTCCACCGTTTGCGAACCCTGCATCAAGGAATTCCCCGGCCTCGTTCGGCTTAGCAAATCCATGTCCGACGACGTGGTCTGCATCGGCGTGTCGGTAGACTACGACGGACGAAAATCACGTCCGCCGGAATACTATTCGGAAAAGGTCACCGCGTTCCTGCGTGCGA
>NZ_JBFHKV010001482.1:0-1586 GCF_041595215.1 Stieleria sp.
GTGACCCAACGATCCGTCGAAGCGATCGACAAGGTACAGGATCCGGGCGAAGTCCCGTTGGTCGTCCATTCTGCGGTCAGGGGACCGATCGCGGAATTGAGTTTTCTACGTCGATCGTTGTTGTTCGCGGAATTATCGATGATTTCGTACAACGACGAAGCCGAAGCGCGGGCGGCCGCGGCGATCGCCGGCTTTGACGACGTGACCTTCTTCGATCGCGATGGATCCCAAGCGTATCGCTTTCGCAACGAGCACGACTGCGTGATTGGGTGTCGGGGAACCGAACCGGATGACTGGAACGACATCCGTGCCGATGCGAACGCGGCGAGCGTGGTTGCCGAAACGATCGGACGCGTGCACCGCGGATTCAAGACCGAGGTCGACGATCTTTGGCCGATGATCGAAACGGCGCTGTTGGACAACGAGCACTCCCTCTATTTCTGTGGTCATTCGCTCGGCGGGGCGATGGCGACGATTTGTGCCGGTCGCTGTCATCTGTCGCACATTCCCAGTCACCCGGTTGAGCTGTTTACGTTCGGGAGCCCACGGGTGGGTGACAAGCGATACATCAACTACGTTAAACTGGATCATTACCGCTTCGTCCACAACAACGACATCGTCACGCGTGTGCCGCCTTCGTTTTTGGGTTACCGACACAGCGGAAGCGAAGTCTACTTTGATCGAAATGGCCGCATCCGCAAACTCGGGCGTGTCTCCAAACGTCGTGACAAGTGGCACGGATTTCTCCGCGGGCTTCGACGGTGGAAGATCGATCACTTTGCGGATCATTCAATCCATCAATACATCGATGCGATTGTGGCGGCCGTTCGCGACGAAGAACAACGGGTCCGATCGGGCGGTCTGGCGAAACCCGCCTCCGCCTACGCCGACACGGACGAATGAGTACGATTCCTAACGGCCAACCTGGCACGGCACCAACAACACAGATGAGCCCTACGAAAGACGCGATGACGAACCCCGACGAGAATGATGCGATGCGATCGACGCACGTTGAAATCGACGGTGTTCGATTAAAACTGGCCAAGCCCTACGTCGATCCCGGCCGCTGGATCGGCCAAGCGGAGATCTTGCAGCAACTGTTGGCGTGTTGGATTTCACTCGACGAAGCCGATTTGCCGCTGACGCCGCGTTTGGTCGGCGCACCGGGCGTGGGCAAGACCCAATTGGCGATCGCGGCGGCCAAAGCACAAGGCCGGCCGCTGTACATCTATCAGTGCACCGCCGACACACGCCCCGAAGATCTGTTGGTCACCCCGGTGCTCAGCCAGAACGGCGAGATCGCCTATCACGCATCCCCGCTAGTCACCGCGATGCTGTGTGGCGGCGTCTGTGTGCTGGACGAAGGCAACCGGATGAATGAGAAATCCTGGGCATCGCTGGCACCGTTGTTCGACAATCGACGCTACGTCGAATCCATCGTCGCGGGGATCACGATCGACGCGCACAGCGAATTTCGCGCCGCGGTGACGATGAACCAGGACGAGTCGACGTTCGAGATTCCCGATTACATCATGAGCCGGTTGCAACCGACGTTGCCGGTCGGGTTCCCCAACAAGCAGGACGAA
>NZ_JBFHKV010001483.1:0-1585 GCF_041595215.1 Stieleria sp.
CGAACCGATCGCAAAGGCAATGGCACACTGATGCTGCCGAAGGGATCTCAAAGCCTGACGGCCGAAGACGATCGATACGAGATGCCCGCCTTTCTGGGGCGTCGGTACACCAAGATAGAAATGGTCCCCGGTGAACGTTCCGAGATCACGTTGACGGTTCAACGAAAGGGCACCGATCACTTGGGCGAGTGGGACAAATTGGCCGGCGTCGTTTTTGGATGCTCCACCCGCGAAGGCCGCAGGATTTGCGC
The DNA here is from genome assembly GCF_041595215.1 of Stieleria sp. NCBI lineage: Bacteria > Pseudomonadati > Planctomycetota > Planctomycetia > Pirellulales > Pirellulaceae > Stieleria > Stieleria sp. Next base: position 252 of record NZ_JBFHKV010001483.1, read on the forward strand.
ACTGCCGGAAGTGCGTGAGAAGATGGACGAGTTTGCCAAAACCTTTCGCGAAGGCAAGAACCGCCAAGACCCCAAACTGTTGGCCGAAGCCTTCACGATCGTCGCCGACGCGTTTGTGAAAGCGGGTGACCTCAACGAATCGATGAAATGGCGAAAGAAAGCTGCCGAGCAGCGGGACAAGGTCGCCAAGGACACGCCCTAGTTGCTCCGCATAAACCGATCGGAATAGGACAAACAGGACTCATTGGTCGCATGGGTCCCATTCGTCCCATTTCCCTGGCCAGCGATCGACGAACGATCATCAGCGGCGGCACGAGCAACCCGATCAGTCCCCGCCAATCGGTCGCTAAGCGACTGACATGATCTTGAAGAACTCTCTGACCCACGGTGATGTTTGCTGCTGATAGGCGACCACGTAGCGCCGACGCGTGAAGTAATAAATCGCGTTGCCGCCTTGAAAGATCACGCTGAGCACGATCACGCTTCCGTAGACCGCAACGTTCAGCGTTTGGTAAAGCTGTTGACCGTCAGAACCGAGCAACCGGGAAAGTTCGGGGTTGGCGCTGATGTCCGGAACGTCGCCGAGCAACATCCACAAACAATAAGCAACGATCAGAGAGAGAAAGCCGACTTGGTTCCAGCCGAGCCAGGAGGTCGCCGATGGATCAAGTTTCAATAGCTTGCGGCGTCCCCAAAACTCAAAGAAGCAAACGGTCGAAAGCCCAGCCGTAATCGCCATCCCGTCCGCGCCGAAGAATGCGAACGGAAACGAGAGCGCCGCAATGACTCCCGTCGTCCAGCCATTGAACGTCGCCACGCGCGCAGCGCGACGAATCGGCCTGATCAAATTCGACGCCGCCATCAACTCACGATAATGAGCTTCGTTTAACGGCCCGCCCGACGGGGACGCGATCGGTTCAGCTTCCACGGATCCCGGTCTCCCTGAAATTCCTCGGCTTCGTTCATCTGGGACCTGGAGGTTAAGGTGCGCAGCGGGTGAAAGCAAGCATCTCGACGAATGATCCGGATACAGTCGACGCTCTGTTTCTGGTCAAAAAATGGGTTGGTCAAAAAATGGTTGCAGTAATGGGGCTGATGGGGTTCCGGGGAAGTCCCCATGCAACGTCGCGAGAACGCAACGCAGAGATTCGGTGAGAGCCCCATCCAGCCGTCGCTGATTCAACTTGTGACCAGCCCATTTTTTGACCCCACTTCCCACTGACGCAGGGGGGTGCGGGCCTGCCGCTGGCTGTCTGCCCCATTTTTCAAGGACAGTCCGCGGTCGTCGCTTGAGCATCAATCGCCTTGATGCACCCCGTGCATGACCGGCATGA
>NZ_JBFHKV010001484.1:0-1583 GCF_041595215.1 Stieleria sp.
TGCACGGTCTCGGACGGCACGACGAGGCGATCGCCGCTTGGCGGTCGATCGCCGATGGCCAGCGGCGGACCGCGGAATCGCTGATCCGGCTTGCGACGGTCTTTGGTTCATTCAAGCTGACCGACCTGGCGTTGCAATGCTGGCAGCAAGCGGCCGAGCTGGATTTGTCGATTGAGCAACGCTTGCGCTACGTCCGCGTGCTCTCGGAAGCGAAGCGACACGACGCGGCGTTTACAGAATTGGAAACCGCAGCGGGTTTGGCGCAAAGCGCAGAAGAACGCGAGCGACTGATCCGACATCGCATCGAAGCACTTCGGGCGGCGGGCAAACTGGGCGAGCAGATCGCTCAGGTTTCCGTCGAAGCATCGACGCCGGAAAACCAACGGTTTCTCGCTTTGCTTTTTCTTGCCAACGGACAACCGGCGGCGGCATCGCTTTCGATCGACGCCGCATTGAAACTTGATCCAGAAAACGTTGCGATCCTTCGCGATGCGGTCGACATCGCCGAAGGATGGGGGCGACGTTCCACCGCCGCAACGCATCTGGAAACGTTGGCGCAGGTAGACAAACGCTTTCAAGTCAACCATCTCGGTCGGTTGGTCAAAATCTGGGAACAGTTAGGCGAATGGGATCAAGCCTCGCGCGCCGCCCAAGCCATGATTGACACCAATCCGGCGTCCCCGGATTCCTATCGCTTGTACGCCCGAATCGCCTTTGCGTCGGGCCAGGATCAAGCCGGCGAAAACGCGCTGCGACGAGCCATCATGGTGGATCCCCGTGCCATCGACGCACGCGTCACCTTGGCACGACGATTGGCGGAGCGTTATCAAACACTTGCCGCGATCGATTTGTTCTGGCAAGCCATCGAACACGAACGTCGATTCACCGAACGGACAGACCTGGTCGAGCAACTGGTGCCGCTGTATGCACGGCGTGGAGAAATCGACCAGCTCGTGACCCGGCTCGAACGCGCTGAAATGGACGGACTTGATCAAAAATCCAAGTCAATCTTGATCGCGTCCGTTTGGACGTTCGTGAAGGATTACCGGCAAGCTCACACCGTGATCAAGCGAATGCTCGGCAAACATCCGCGGGATGTCAAACTGCTGCAGGCGATGGTCGACCACTTGTCGCAATCCGGGAACCTGTTGTCGGCGGTTTCGTATCAACGCCGGCTGGTCAATGTTGAAAACACGCCGTCGAATCAAAGTCGACTCTCGTCGCTCGAATTGGAAGCCGGTTTGGTCACGCAAGCCGAAGTGAACCTGCGAGAGATGAAAGCGACGAAGGATCCCACGCGGATGGCGTCCATCATTCGTCGCATCGCAATCACCGATCCCGAGCAGGCGGCCGAGTTGTGTCGTGTGGCGTTGGAAAACAATCGCACCTTGTGGGACATCCGCATCGTCCGGGCTCAACTGCTGGCGCTGTCCGACGCCCCCGAACGCGCCGAGCATTTGGCGCAAGCCGCGAAGGTGGCCGGCGAAGTTGCTGCGTTGAAGCTGGATGACGACGCACCGTCAATCTCTGGTTTTGCCCCGACGCATCAGTCCACTCCCGCCTCGCGGACTTCGTTAAGGACA
>NZ_JBFHKV010001485.1:0-1582 GCF_041595215.1 Stieleria sp.
AAGAAACGATTGCGAGTCTACGTCCGTCCCGCACAATAACCCACCAAAAGTGGCGTAAGCTTCCAGCTTGCGTCCCCCCTGGCACAGCCAGCCCCTTCCCTGAATCACAAGCGAGAAGCTTACGCCACAGGTTCAGGATCCACGTCGCGGTAGGCCTTGATCACCGCCGCTTCACCTTCGATCCCCTTGCCGGCGTTCTTGTGCTCCATGCCCATGATGCCGGCATAGCCGCGGCGGTGCAGATGCGCGAACACAGTGCGGTAATTGATCTCGCCAGTGCCGGGTTCACGTCGCCCCGGATTATCACCGCATTGAAAGTACGCGATCTCGTCCCAGCAGCGGTCGATATTGGGAATCAAGTTTCCTTCGGTGATCTGTTGGTGGTAGATGTCGAACAAGATTTTGCAAGAGTCTCGGGCGACGGCTTTGCAGATCAAATAGGCTTGCGGAGAGCTGTGCAGCAGGACGCCCGGATGGTTGGTCTTGCGATTGAGTGGTTCCAACACCATCACCAGGCCGTGCGGTTCCACCACATCGCAGCACCGTTTCAACAGATCGATGCAATTGGCCATCTGATAGTCCCGCGGAAGTTTGGGATCGACCAATCCTGGCACGACGGTCAAGTACGTTGCGTTGACGCGTCGAGCCACGTCGACGATCCCCCGCATCGTGTTCACAATCTCGTCGCGGGCCGTCTGGTTGTCTCCGGAAAAATTGACGGCGTTCCAGATGCCCTTGAGTGCCGAGATGACGCCCATCTTCATCTCCAACCGTTCCATTTCCTTGGCGATCGCCGATTGTTGCTCGACCGGACGATCCTTCATCGGATTGTCCTCCCAGGCGCGGAACCCCTGATCGGCCGCATAGCGCAGTTGATCCAGCGGATCGTCACCGGCGGAACGGGCGAACATTCCGAAATGCGGTGCGTAGTTTAACGTGAACCGCTGCGGTTGTTCTGCGGCGACCGCCTGCTGTCCAACCAGCGTCGGCGCGAGCGTGGCCGCCAACGTTGCGCTTGCAAACTGTCGTCGATCCATTACAGCACCTTTGTTTGACCAGGAACCGCGATCGCGTAAGACCCGTCGTCCAACGGACGGATTGGCGCGGGTGCGTCCCAAGATTCCGCGTCGGTCGTCAAAACTTTTTCACTGGCCATCGCATCGTCCCATTCAACGGTCTTGCCGGAATACGTGGCCAGCCGGCCCAAGATCGCCGTCATCGTGCTGCTGGCGCTGTAGTCAACTTCGTGATGCGGCGTGTCTTCGACGACCGCTTTCATCAACGCGTTCCACTCGACTTGATAGGGACTTTGGTAATCCTTGCCACGTCTGCGCGGTGATTCCCAAATCGTTTTGTCACCGCTGGAGAGCGCGCACCGCGTGGTGCTCAATTCTGCGACGCCTTGGGTACCGACGATCTGTTCGGCGACCAACTTGCTGCAGCCGGGGATCTGGCGACAGTAGCTGTGCAAAATCGTTCCGTCGGCGTATTCGTAGTTGACCGCATGGTGGTCAAAGATGTTGCCATACTGCTTTCCGGTGCGGACTTGACGCCCGCCCATCCCTTCGGCCCGTACCGGGTG
>NZ_JBFHKV010001486.1:0-1578 GCF_041595215.1 Stieleria sp.
GACGGACTTGACCGATTCGGAAATCAACTTTGTGGCCAGTCGAAGTCGGTTGATCTGTTTGGAAAAAAGTCACGGGGCTCGCGTCCATGGCAGCACCGAAGCGGGGATCGCGGACACGGCCAGACGCATCACGGCACGCAACCCCGATGCGAAGGTGTTGTTTTATTTCAACGCCTTCATCAATTGGCCAGGCTACGAGGCGTTTGAGACCTATCGCCCCGAGTGGACACTGCGAACGGCGGACGGCGAAATCGTCCAACACCCTTCCGGTACCCCGCGGCCGGATCCGTCCAACGCCGAGTTTCGCAAGTGGTGGTCCGATGTCGTCGTCGCGGCCAACCGTTCAGCCCCACTTGGCGGTGTCTTCATCGACGCGCTGCCACAAGCCCTTTCGCCCGGACTGGCACAGCAAGTCGGTGACGCCAAAGCCTGCGCGGTCGTGCACGGACTCCGCGAAATGATCAGGCTGACGAAACGCAAACTCGGCCCCGACAAGATTGTCCTGGTCAACGGAATACGGACCACGGATTTCCGCCAAATTCTGGATTGGGACGGAATCGACGGCGTGATGATCGAACACTTCGGCGCGTTCAAGACCGCCGAGCCGGAAGATCTGAAGGCCGACCTGGACTCGATCGCGATCGCGGCTGCCAAGGGCAAGTTTGTTGTCCTGAAAGGCTGGCCGGGATTCAACTGGCTGGATCGAGACATGATGAACCGCCCCCATGACGAACTGTTGGAACTTGCGCGACAACGGATCACGTTCCCGCTGGCGTGTTACTTGGTCGCCGCGCAACCCGGATCGCACTTCTGCTATTCCTGGGGCTACACCCACTCCCACGGCATGCTGGATTCGTATCCGGAGCTGGAGCGTCCGCTGGGTCCTCCCAAGAGCGATGCCACGTGGCAGGGATTGACCGCCACACGCGAATTTGAACACGCATCGGTCTGGGTCGATTTGGCCAACCGAAAGGCGCGGATCGATTGGCAGCGATAGTTGTTGGAGCGAAGAAGATGCTGCGGATTCGGCTGCCGGCGATCGTGATGGTGTTGCTGGCGGCGAGTTCCTCCTTGCGCGGCGCTGACTCACCGTTGGATTTTCAGTCGCAGGTCGCGCCGATTCTGCAGCGTCACTGCATTCGGTGTCATTCGCCGAACAACAACCAGGGTGAACTCTCGTTGGCGACGAGCGACGATTTGCGTGCGAACGAGTACGTCATCGCGGGTGACCCCGAAAGCAGTTATCTGTTGGAATTGATCACATCGACCGATGGCCAACCGGCGGCGATGCCCAAGGAGTCAAATCCGCTATCGGATGGCGAAGTCGCATTGATTCGGCAATGGATCGTTCAGGGGGCGGCGTGGCCGAGCGACGTTGTCGTCAAAGAGCAATCCAAGGCGGATGAGACATGGTGGTCGCTGCAACCGCTGCGTGTCGCGAAACGTATGCCGTCGGATTCGAACATCTCCGACGCGCCCCCTTCCCCCGCCACGATCGACGCGTTTATTCGCGCCAAGCTCGCCGACAAACAACTTGAGATGAATCCGCCGGCCGACCGCCGCACGCTGATTCGACGC
>NZ_JBFHKV010001487.1:0-1576 GCF_041595215.1 Stieleria sp.
AAGCATTTTTTAGCGGTAGGGCGCGAGCCCTCCGGTGTTTCGGGAACGATGAGGGACCGGAGGGCTTGCGCCCTGCCGCTAACACCTCGTCAAACGCAGGGTATAAATGCTTCACAGCGTTGCCCGCTCGGGGTCATGCCCCATTGGCTGCCGCTACGCCGCGCGATACAGAATGCCGGATCGGTTGCGTCCGATCGGCTCGATCGCCTGGGTGTGCTTGAGCACGTAGGCGATCTTTTGGGCAAACCACCTGGGGCGGCCGGTCACGCGGGCGATGTCTTCGGTCGTGAACGACTCGGTCTGGCGATCGAGTCCCACCAGTTCAAACAGGTCCTCGGCACTGCGAAGTTCCAACGTCGATTCGATCTGTTCGAGTGAAACATCCGCGACGCGATAGTCTTTGCGCCAGCGGCGTCGATGTCGGCGACCGGGGACGCGCGTTTGTTCCACGTGCAGGAACGCCAATTCTAAAATCAGGTTCGGATGCGGAAACACACGTGTGAAATAGATCAGATCTTCGAACAGATCCAACGTGTCACCGCGTTTGGGACTCATCCGCCGCGACGTCACTTTGCCGCGGGCGTTCTTCTTCTTGGCGATCCGAGTTCGCAGGATGATCGGTTTGACCACCCGGACAGTGTGGCGATTCAACAGCGCGTTGATTTTGGATTTGATCGCCGAAAGCGACGCGCATTGCACTTCGATCAATTCATCATTTCGAACTGCATCAATCCGATAACGCCCGACGACGACTTCCGTTTGCGACGCGTCGCAGGCGTAGTGGAGTTTCAACTGTTGATGCAGCGACGTTTCCACTATTCCGGCTCGATCCCGAAATCGCGAATGGTGGTCAGCGTCTTGAGTTTCAATCCGCGGGCCGCAAACGCGGCTTCGCCACCGGCCAGCCGGTCGATGATTCCGATCACTTCACGGACCTTGAGACCGAACGCTTCGGCCGCCTCGACGGCTTTGAGCGCGCTGCCACCGCTGGTGATCACGTCTTCGACGATCACGACTTCCTGGCCGGGTTCGACCGGTCCTTCGACCTGTTTGCCCGTGCCGTGTCCCTTCGGCTCCTTGCGGACCATGAAACCTTTCAGCGGAAGATTCTGTTGCCCGGCCACGGTGACGATCGCGGCGGTGATCGGATCGGCGCCGATCGCCATCCCGCCGACCGCGGCCGGCAGCGGACCGGATGCCTGAATCTCCGCCAACATCCCGGCGGCGACCAGATTGGCGCCCTGGGGATGCAACGTGATGCGCCGACAATCAAGGTAGTACGAGGCCTTCTTTCCACTCGCCAGCGTGAATTCGCCACGCTGAAGTGCCTCGGAACCCAGGAGTTCAATCAATGCTTGTTTGCTGTACGTCATGCCATGATTACCTACGTGCTTTCGCGCCTCGGGGGCGCCTACGTTCTGTCAGTCGAGGCCGCTGCCGGCCTGACCGATCCCGATGGATGCCAAAAAGAGGCCTGACCCCTTTTACCTGACCCCTTTTACCACAAGGCAAACGAGCTGCCTGTGTGGGCATTGTTATCGGCGAATCGTCACAGAGGAACCCTGGCTGAGAATCC
>NZ_JBFHKV010001488.1:0-1574 GCF_041595215.1 Stieleria sp.
GGGCGCGAGCCCTCCGGTGTTTCGGGAACGATGAGGAACCGGAGGGCTTGCGCCCTGCCGCTAACACCTCGTCAAACGCAGGGAATAAATGCTCGACAGCGTTGCCTGCCCAGGGCGACGACGTGCCTGGGACGGGCCGCAAACATTTGAGAACATTTTCGCCGTCGGTGCAGTTACACTACTTGGATAAGTTACACTGGGGGGCGGGCGGTCATCCGCCGAGGATGTCGCTAGATCGAACTCACTCGCTGTAGGGGGAGGATCGGTCGCGACGGACGCCAAAGTCGCTGATGCCTTAGCCGAAACGATGCCTTCAGTCACCGATTTAATTAGCCGCAGCCAAGAGGGAACCGAAGGCGACACCGACCGTCTGTTCTCGGTGATGTATGACGACCTGCGCCGCTTGGCAGGCCGATTCCTGCAGAACGAACCGCTGCGAAACCGACTCAGCAGCTCGTCGCTGGTCCACCAGGCCTACATGCGGATGGTCGACCATTCCAGGATCAACTGGCAGGGCAAGACGCATTTCTTTGCGATCGGTGCCACCGTGATGCGACGCATCTTGGTCGATCACGCCCGCAAAGTCCAATCGTTGAAGCGGGGCGGAGGCTGGGAACGACGCCAATTGCACGACGATGTCACGTTTCAGCTCAATCGAGACGACGATGTCGTCGCCTTGGACGATCTGCTCGAACAGCTCGCCCAACTGAACCCCCGACAGGCCAAAATTGTCGAACTACGGTTCTTCGGCGGCATGACGATGCGCGAGATCGCCGCGGAAATGAAATTGGGACTCCGCACGATCGAAAAGGAGTGGGCGATGAGCCGCGCCTGGATGCGACGCGAATTGCGACGTGACAGCGAGGAAGCCGAGGAAACCGAGTCGTCGGCCGAACAGGACACCGACTCCCCTGTTTCGCCTCCCGCGGCAACGGAACCCGAGACGACTTGATGAATGCGGAGCGTTACGCGCGGGTCCGTGAATTATTTCTAGCCGTCGACGACCTTCCCACCGACCAGCAACACGCGTTTCTGGTCTCGCAGTGTGGCGACGACCAGACGCTGATCGACGAAGTGATGTCCTTGCTGGACGAGCACGACCACGAATCGGCTCGGCTGGAAGGCAACTCGGCCAAGCAACCGGCGATTCCGCCCGCCTTGGCGGACTCATCGCCCCCCGAATCCTCCGCTCAAGCCACCGACGGTCATGCGGCGACGTCCAACGCGCCGTTCCTGCCTCCCGGCCAACGCGACTCGATCAGCGATGCGTCGACCTCCCCGTCCAATCCGGCGCCCGCGGCCAGTGGTCGCCAGCCGAAGCGTCAGACCTACAAAAGCGGTAGTCGAAAATCGAAGTCCGGATCGATCCCCGCCCCTTCCAAATCAGCGCAGGTCACCCAGCAGAGCTCTCAACGAACCCACGCCTCGCCCCGGTATCGGGACGAGGAACCGCCTGCCCGGCGACGCCCCTCGGCCGGGATCTGGCAGACCCGGGCGACCAACCATCGGCGTTTCAACGCCGGCTGGTTATGGCTGGCCACCATTCTGCCGACCGCACTGATCGGATGGTGGAC
>NZ_JBFHKV010001489.1:0-1573 GCF_041595215.1 Stieleria sp.
GACCAGCCCGGCACTGAATCGCCCCGGCTCGGGCAAGTCGACGCCCAAGTCTTCCTTGGCCACCTTGGCGAGAAACTTGTGCGGCAGCCCACACATCATGCCGCAGCCGTCACCGGTGTTCGGTTCGCAACCGCAGGCACCGCGGTGATCCATCGCGCGGAGGATCTCGTCGGCGTCGAGCACGTTTTGATGGCTCGGAACACCCTTGATGTGAGCGATGAACCCGACCCCACACGCATCTTTCTCGTGCTCAGGGTCATACAACCCTTGCTTCTTGGGCAGGTGAAACAGTGGATCACGCATCTCGATTTCTTTCGTTGATGTCATCGGAGTGAAGGCTTCAGTTTCGTGTGTGGGGATGATTCGCCTCTGCAGATGCGAACCGTGGTCTTGGTTGGTGTGTGATTTGAAAAGGGGTGTCGCAGCGTGCTAAGCGACGACGGAGGTACCGGGGACGATCGGCGGCCCCTGCGATTGCGACTTATGCCGACCGCGTCCGCCGGGTTTGTCTCGGTCGGGTTCCAAGGGGCGGCCCAACAACAGCGATCCGAATTCGTAACCGGCGGCACTCGGCCGGCCCGAACGGCGGAACACGATCCCAAGGGGGCGGACCATCCGTAACGCACGACAGGCCACCACTCGCAACGCACCGGTCGCGGTTTCCCGCCGCACCGCCGCCTCGGGCAGAAACCCCGCACCGTCGTTGGCCTGGATCGCACGCACGATCGAATCGGCATTGTCAAATTCGTTTCGAAAATCGACGCGGATCCCGGATCGTTTCAGCGTCGCGTCGATCATCCGGCGCAACTCCAGGCTGCGGTCGAATCCGATCATCTCGATGCCATCCAGATCCGACAACTCCGCTTCGTTGCGGCGAGCCAACGGATGCCCGGAGGCACAAACCAGTCGAACCGGTTCCTTCTGCCACGGCACCACGACGAGTTGCTTGTTCGTCTTGGGGAAACTGATCAGCCCGATCTCCGCATCGCCGTTGAGCACGTTTCGGATCACGGCCTCGTTTTGACCGTAACCGATTCGCACATCGACATCCGGATACAAACGACCGAACTCCTCGATCGCTTCGGGCATGTAACTCAGTCCCACCGAGTAGATCGCCGCGACATGCAACGGTCCGGTCAAGCCGCGCCCGGCCGTGATCACGCGCTCTTCTAAACGGTGATACTCCGCCAAGATCTCTCGCAGTCCGCAGTGATAGTTGGCCCCCGCGGCGGTCAGCGACAACGGCCGTGTCGAACGATCGATCAGTTGAACGCCGAGTGATTCTTCGAGATGCTGGATCGCTTGACTGGCCGCACTCTGCGTCACGCCACGAGCATCCGCAGCTTTGGAAAAGCTACGCAGCTGGGCGACGTCACAGAAAATCTCAAGCGTTCGTAGTTGCAATCGTGATCCAGTATTAGATGGCCTAATGTTGCCAGCCGAGACACTTCGGACTTGCTAATGCGAAGGTAAGCAGGCTTGAAACCGTCGTCAAGCCACGGAAGCCGGCGTCCACCATCAGGGCACCTAAGGCGACTTGATCCGCCACTATCTGCCCAGAATGTTGATATCA
>NZ_JBFHKV010001490.1:0-1571 GCF_041595215.1 Stieleria sp.
GACTGCGGAGGACTCGTCGCCTCGTCCACTACGCGGAATATGCCGACTGCAGTGGACTCGTCGCCTCGTCCACTACGTGGATACTAATGCGTCAACGACAACAGGTACGCCAACAGGTCTCTGGTTTGCCCTTCATCCAGCGTTTCATGAAAATTGGCGGGCATCGGAGAGGTCGCAACCGTTTTTTGCCTCACGATCTCGTCGACCGAAACGCTGATTTCCTTGCCGGTCTGATCGACGATCACCAGCTGTGTTCCGTCGGTCCGTTTGATCAACCCGCTGTAAACTTGTCCGTCCTCGGTCAATACCACGCTGGCGCGGAACGCGGCGTCGATGTTTCGATTGGGGGTCAGCACGTCTTCGATCAACCGGTCCAAACCGCGATTGCCGACGCCGTCCAAGTTCGGTCCGACCGCGACTCCCTTGCCCGCGACCTGGTGGCACACGGCGCACTGTTTGGCGAACAACTGGCTGCCGGCGGTCGCGTCACCGCCACCGACCAGATACGCGGCTTTACGAGTGTTCATCGCAGCGATCAAGGTCTGATCTTCGGTCGGCAAATCGTTTGTCAACTCGGAGATCCGCTGCGATTGTTCCGGTGTCGCCAGACTATCCAGTTTGCCGCGGACCGCCGGCGCGACCAGCAAACGGGGTGACGCCTGACCGGCTTCGACCAGCATCAACAGCGTTTCCACGCCGGCTTGATCCGACGAGAGCTTTCCGGCAATACGTAATTGTTCCGCCGCGGTCGCCAGTTTCGTCACCTTGCCCAGCGTCTCGGCCACCGTGTCATCTTTGGGGTTCAGCAGAACGTTGGCGAGTTGGCTACGCAGAGTTCGATGAATGCCGTTGATCGAGAGCGACTCGGCAATCGCGGATCGTTGCGACGTGGGGGTGAAGGCGACCAACGCGGCGGCGAATTCCGCGGCCAACGCACCGCTGGAATCCGGATCTGCAAGGATCTGTTTCGCCACGCCGGCGAGTTCGGCGATGCGAAACTCTCCGATCAACCGGGACGCCTGAGTGAAACGTGCCGCTTCGTTGCTCGGGTTCAAACCATCGACCGAAAAACGTCCGACGGCCATCCATGCGTAAGCCCCAGCCGTATCACCATCGACCAGCTCGACGAACACCTCGCGTCCCGCTGCGTCCTCGGATTTCCAAGTGATCTTTTGCGCGGTGTCGTTCCGCGGAGGACTCCAGCTTTGCAGTACCGCTTGAGTGGCGGCGTCCCGCACCCGCACCAGGTTCAATCGTTGAATCGGTTTGTCGGGGAACCCGTCGTGGCCGGCCAAATAGAACGAGAATTCCTCTGGCATGCGAAACGAGTCACTTCGATAGATCCCGGTTTTGGATTCCCCGGTCGGAAAGCTGCTGTGCAATTTCGATGCTTGCTCCCCGTCGGCCGAATTGCGTTTGGTCGACAGCACCCAGGGATTGCCATGGTCGGGGGTTCCGGGGTACGGGAAATAAGTCCAACCGATTTGCCGGGGGCGTTCGGGCAGTGCATCACCGTCGCCCGCAATGCCCAGGTACGACCGAGCCAAACGGGTCGCCCAAGCGACGACGAC
>NZ_JBFHKV010001491.1:0-1570 GCF_041595215.1 Stieleria sp.
GTGGACGTGCAGATTGCCCATTTCCGCCAGCGGCATCTTGGTGAAGTCGGCGTTTTGATCGTACAGCAGATCGCTGTCGCGGCGCATCGTCGCTTTGCCGAAATGAATCGGGTGGTGATATTCGGTCGGATTGGCCCAGCCTAAATAGTCGTACCAGGCCTGCGTGCCGATGTCGCGAAAGACCGTGCGGCGGTGACGTTTGCCCGTTTCCGCTGAACCCCAAATGTCATTGACCAACTCGTGATCATCGAACGTGAAGTAGCTGGGCACATGACGATGCCACTGCGACAGGGCTTCGCCACGATCCAGGTACAGTTTGTAGTTTTCCCAAACGCCGATGATGGTGGGCGCGATCTGGGCGACTCGCGGTTTGGCACTGGCTCCTTGAACGAGCTGCCAGGCGTCTGGCGGATACCGCCGCTGTTCTTCGTACAGCCAATCGCCGTTCATCACGTGGAAGTGGACTTTGTCGGCCCAGTCGCGAACCAGATGTTCGTAGGTGGTCGCTCGGTGCCCGCTGCCGTGCAGCGGATTTTGGTTGGCACAGGAGCCGATCTGGAAACGGAAATTGAACAACCCGTCGGGATTGTAGGTTTCGTTCCGCGACTGATCCGCACTCGGCAGCGTCCGAAAGCTGCCCGGCAAGCCGTGGGGCCGCCCGTTGACCCAGACCTGATAGTGATACCGGGTGTCGCTTGACAGCCCGACCAAATCAACGACGCCGGTATTGTCGTGACCGATCGTCGTCTCACCGGGCTCGCTGACCGAATCCATCGCGCCCGCCGCGGTGCCGTAATGGACTTCGAATTGCCCCGGATCCGACGTCCGCGCCCAGACCCGCATCGACGTCGCGGTGGGCTGGCCGAGCATCGGGCCATGGGTCAACCGGATCGGATCCCGGGCTGTGGAGATGGTGATCGAGGCGTCGGCCGGATCGGCAACGTGATGCTTCGGTGGCGGAACGTCTTGTGCGTGAACGATCGATCCGAGAACGGACAAAATCAAAGCGAGCGTGGTTCGCATGGCGAGCAGTCAAAGGCGCGGGGAAATGCGGGGGCAACGAGGCTGCAGTCTATCCGATCCGCCGCGATCACGCGCGCTGCGTCCTGCGTCATCGCGACCGCAAAAGTTCGGCCAGCCCGACCAGGTCGTCGGTGTTGATCAGGTCCACGCCCGCGTCAGCCAGGGCCGCCCAAACGGTTTGCTTGTCAGGTGTCGCCCAGAAACGCACGCGGCGTCGGTCGGCGTGAGCTTGCTGGAGCACACGTTCCAATTTTTCACGATCCGCCTGTGGCATTTCTCCCTCACCGCGCCATTGAAAGTTGCGTCCCCAGTGATCGCTGATCAACGGCAACAAGTCGGGTGACAGGTCACTGTCCAGGTCTGAAAGCCGGCCGTCGATCCCGGCATAGCGCGTTGGATCGGCCGCGATCAAGTCGACCGCACGATTGCCGCTGATGATCGCGGTGACCGCGCCCGGATGAACACCTTGCTCGTCGACGTGGGACAAGATGTCGGTGTACTGTGATAGCACGGCGTCCAAGGCGCGATAGGTTGATTCGCCTTCGGA
>NZ_JBFHKV010001492.1:0-1563 GCF_041595215.1 Stieleria sp.
ACAACACGTCAAGAAACCTCTCGAACGTCATCGATTCCCCGACGTAACCGTCGTGCAACGCGACAAATTGCAACAACTGCCAAAGTTCGTCGTAGTACTTTCGCGCCAATTGTTGACGCTGGACCGCCAACTGCTGCTCGTACTCCGACCCACTGGGTTCCTCGTGAACGATCCTGTCGACGGCGTTGAACAGAGCACGAATGCGGTCCAACAAGGTTTGCTTTTCGGTCGCGGTGAGCCCCAACTGCTGCTCCAGTTGACAGATCGCGTACAGCTTTAGATTCTCCGCCCGATCACTCAGATCGCTATCGGGCGCCGGTTGCACACCGTGCGTTTTTTCATTCGCCGCGACGACCGCTTCGACGACCCGTCGGAGACGTGCATGCCGAGTCGGCTGGGACGGCCCATCATCGATTGCCAGCTTTGATTCTAACCTCGCGAGTGATGCGTCAATTTCGTCGTGCATGTCGCGCAGATAAACGTACTTGATGGCGATCGGAATACAGTACAGGCTGGCTTGATCGTCTTCCTTCTTTGCGTCCTCATACCCTTTGAACGCCAGTTGGAAAACGCCCTGTTGAAACGGCATGACGACGCTGTTTTGCCAGACCGTCTCGCCTTCGGGAAAGATGACCAGCCAACGCTTGCCGGCCGCCAAAAGCTTGCGCGTCATGCTGAACGAGGGTCGATCGACCGAGCCGCGGATGATCGAGTACACACCCATCCGCGGCATCAGAAAGCGGTTGATCCTCGATTGCTGAAACAACTCCATCGCCGCGACGTAGTTGTAACTGTCCCCGAGCAGTTTTGACAAATACATGATGATGTGTGGCTCGAACCCTCCCGAATGGCTGGGTGTCACCAAGCATCGCTCGCCCTTGAGTTGCCGCAATCGTTCCAAATCTTCGTCGCTGATCTCAATCTCGGTGACTCGCAATTTTCGCCGAATCGAAGACCGGATCCCCATCTGCACCAGCCAGGTGACCAAGCGGTTGCTATTGGGAGGATAGAAGGTGAACGGCTGCGGTCGTGCGCGTGAATCCGTCGTCGAAGGGGCTTGCAAATTCATGGCGGGTTTCTCGTCGACACTCAGTGTTCGGAACACGATGTCAGTAAGCTTAGTGCCTGCGACGGCCCGTTGACCACCGCCACGCCCCTCCCTCCGGCGCGTTCTTGGCATTTGTGTCTCGTCACATTCGTGGCCGATCCGCCGCTACCGAGTCAGTAGCAGCGAATCTCTGATGAATTCGATCGATTCATCCCCGAGAGCCAAGACCTGGGAATCACCATCCAACGGGTCCCCAAACAAGGCGTCGATCGAATCGTCGACGAGCGTCGGGGCGATCGACGGGCCCCAGACCACCGTCGAAACGAGTGGTTTGGAATGGAAGGGCTGGATGTCGGGTTCGCCATCGGATGACACGCGATCATCGGAATTCGAGTCCTGCGGACGCGTTTGCGCCGAAAGAAACGCGCTCTGGGCTTCGGCACCCGTCAGAGCACTCGACGCCGGTGTCACAAAAGTGAAAGCGGCATCGATTGGACTCGGCGGCGGCGGCGGGA
>NZ_JBFHKV010001493.1:0-1562 GCF_041595215.1 Stieleria sp.
AAAAAGATCCGCGGCGCGGACCGCCCAAGATTCGATCGCCGATCCCGCCGCGACCAACAACACGTGCCCGGCTTGCCGCGCCTCGATCATCGATCGGCTGATGTAACGACACACCTCGGCATGCAACCGCGTCGACGTGCCAAGGTGGCTGGAGGTCAGCGCCAGCCAGGTCCGCCCACGCAGCGAGTCCACATCAGCCGCCGCCTTCACATCGGCGTTGATTTCAGACCGCTGTAAACGATCATTAAGGGTTTCCATCATCCGCGTGACTCCCCGCCGCTTTTCCGCGACCAAAAAATCCGTGGGTTCGCGCTGCCATCCGTGGGCCCAATGATTGTTTCATTGTTCCGCAAGTTACAGCCTGTCCCCTTTTCCGCGGCAAGATCTTATCGCGCGACACATCGATTTCGAGCACCGATTAAGCTAGGGAGCCATTTGAATCCCTTTTTTCACTGTTTGCCAACAGGCTGAAAATGCTATCAAACCTCTTTCGGTACAGCGTACGACTTTCGTTTGCCTGTATCGCACTGCTTCACGCCTCGCTGTCGCTGGCCGCGGATCGGCCCAACGTCGTCTTGTTTATCGCCGACGACGTCAGTTGGAATGACTATGGATGCTATGGCAATCCGGCCGCCCGCACGCCGAACATCGACGCACTGGCCGACGCCGGCATTCGTTTCGACCGCGCCTACTTGACCGCCAGCAGTTGCAGCCCCTCGCGCAGCAGCATCATCACGGGGCGTTACCCGCACAACAATGGCAAGGCCGCGGAACTGCACCAACCGATCTCGTCGCACTTGCCATGGTTTCCCGAAATCTTGAAACAGTCCGGGTACTACACGGCGCTGTCGGGCAAGCACCACATGAAATCGACCGCGCCGGGCCCAGGCCAGTCGCCGCGGCCGGATGCGTTTGACCACGTCGACACGGGCAAGACGAAAGGGGACACGAGTGGTTCGGCGAATTGGTTGAGCGTGACGCGGCAGCGGCCCAAAGACCAACCGTTCTTCTTTTGGTTTGCGTCCTATGATGCGCACCGCGGCTGGGACGCCGATCAACAATGGAAACCGGACGAGTACGGCCCGAAACACCGACCCGAGGATGTGGTGGTGCCGCCGTTTTTGTCCGATGACGCCAAAACGCGTCAGGACCTGGCGTCGTACTACAACGAAGTCACGCGATTCGATAATCGCATCGGCGTCGTCGTCGACGAGCTGCGTCGCCAGGGGGTATTGGACGACACACTGATTTACGTTTTGGCCGATAACGGGCGGCCATTCCCACGCGCCAAAACCCGGCTGCACGATTCCGGAATGAAGACGGCTTTGGTCGCCCATTGGCCAAAGGGAATCAAGTGGACCGGCGCCAGTGATCAACTGGTCAGCGTGATCGATTTGGCGCCGACGGTGCTGTCCGCAGCGGGCTGCGAGACCCCCGAGACGATGCAGGGTGCATCGATGTTGCCGCTGTTCGAACAAGCCTCGGCCTCGATTCGCCGGTATGCGTTTTCGGAGCACAACTGGCACGATTACGAGGCGTTTGGCCGCAGCGTGCGTGACGGC
>NZ_JBFHKV010001494.1:0-1562 GCF_041595215.1 Stieleria sp.
CGCCAAACGAGATCGCCGATTGATTCCCGACCTCGAATAATCGCTGGGCCAGCGACCGTTGGCCGGCAGCCAAAATTCCCGCTTCGTGTCCATCGCGCAGCACCTGGTCGAGTTCCCCTCGAGCCATTGCCAAACGAACGCGAAAGGGCGTCTGTCCGGTGAGCTGTTGCAAGCCGCGTCCCAGCAAACCAAGCAACAGCGACACGGGGGCGAACAGAACCGCGGCGGCCAACAGGAACGGACGAGCCGCCGTCAACAAACGGTGCGGAGCGTGAAAGAACAAATACTTCGGCAATGACTCACCGAACACGAACACCACTGGTGTCATCAACATCGGGCCGAGCAACTCGGCTGTCTCGCTGGAGTGAAACCACACCGCAACCGCCATCACGACGGCCAGGCTCGTCAGATAGTTGGCAAGGTTGTTTCCGACCAGCGTGGTGGCGACGAAAATCGCCGGATGATTCAGTAGCCAAACGATTCCACGGGCCGCCCACGATCCACTCAATCCGTCCAACACCAGACGTGTCCGCGAGACTCGATACAATCCCGTTTCGCTGCCGCTGAAGAAAGCGCTCAGCATCAATCCGACGAGGAACAGCACTACTGGCAGGGTCATCGCGTCTCCTCCGCTCCACCTTCGACCCGTCGGACCTCGATCCAAATCCCCTCGTCCTCTTGTTCGATCACCGACAATTGAAAACTAGCCATCGGCGCGGTGTCGCCGGGACGGGGCAATCGTTCGTTGTGCCGTTGGATATAACCAGTGACCGTCGTGACCCCTTCGCCGTCGACTTCGATCCCCAACCGCTTGGCCAACGCGCGCACACTGACCGAGCCCGACACGCGATAACGGCCCGGTTCCAATTCCTGGATCGCTGCTTCACCGAGCAAGTCATCGTCAAGACGGGGAGCCAGCACCGAGCGGAGGATATCCTCGATCGATACGGCCCCGAGCAGCTCGCCAAACTCGTTGACCACCACCGCTACCGAACGATCTTCATCGTTCAGCTGATCGAGCACCTGGGAAACCAACGCTGACCAGGGGACATAGATGACGGGTTCGCTGGCGCTGCCCAAGTCATCCAATTGACTCGGTCGCAGCATCCGCACGCCGATCGCTTTGACGATCATCTCACCCTCAGGATCGGTGACCATCAAATAGCCACTCGGATGGACGCCCTCGGCGATCACGCTGCGATCGCTCGGATCAGTGCACAACCATAACCGGCTGCGCGGCCGCATCAACTCGCTGACCCGCGTCTCGGCCATCTCGACCAATCCTCGCAGCGCCATCCGCTCGCGTTGCAACAATGCCGCATCATCGGTCCCCAATTCGATTGCCCGCTCGATGTCGGCCAGGTCAATCTCCGGCTCCGGTTCAAACGTCGGCCAGATCAAGCGGCGGGCCGCCAGATTCGTCAGCGTCACCAACGGCAACACGGGGCTGACCACTCGCACCGCCAACGCCAGCGGCGGTCCGACCAGGGTGGACAGCCGCAGCGGCGACAACACCGCCACACTCTTGGGCAGCATCTCGCTGAAAAAAATGATGGTCAGCA
>NZ_JBFHKV010001495.1:0-1562 GCF_041595215.1 Stieleria sp.
AATCGACTCGCGACGCATACGAGCCGCCAAATTGCTCCAACCGCGCGGCCAGCGCATCGGCCTGAGCAACCAGGAACGGGCTGTTCAACAAAAACAATTTCTGCAACGGCGTGGTCGTCTCGAACCGCTGCTCGCTATGGGCGTTGGGATCTGGAAAGTCGAACTTGGCCAGCATTGGGTTGAGGTCCAACCGGCTGACCTGACTGTAAACGGACCGTCGTCGCGAATCAGCCGCGTCAGGCTGGATCGATTCGCCACCGAGCGAAGAGTCCAAATTGCCGGCAACGAACAACACCGCATCGCGATACGCTTCGACGCTGAGTCTTCGCCGAGGCATGCGCCACCGGAGTCGGTTGTCGGGATCCTGATTCAACTTCTCGACGTCCGCCGCACTGCTTTGCTGGTAGGTTGCCGAGAGTACGATTTCCCGCTGCAACCACTTCAGCGACCAACCGGCGTCCATGAAGCGAACCGCCAAATCATCCAACAACTGGGGGTGCGTCGGCCGCTCGCCCAAGGCTCCAAAGTTACTCGGGGTGCCGACCAGTGGGGCACCGAACAATTGTTCCCACACGCGATTGACGATCACGCGGGCCGCCAGGGGATTGGAGCGGTCGACGATCGCCTCGGCCAAATCGCCACGACCACTGCCGTGGGAAAACGCAATCGGCTCAGCGTCGCTCAGCACCGTGAGAAATCCGCGTTTGGCAAGCGGTCCCGATCGAGTGGCGTCGCCGCGAATCATCACGTTCAGGTCGCGCAGTTTGCCTTCGCGGACAATGTGCGCGGCCTCCTGAGGTTTCTTGGCCTGACCGTCTTTACTTTCGACCGCTTCGCTGAGCGGCCGATTGAACATCTCGGTGCTGGCAAACACACCGGCCATCGCGTAATAGTCGGCTGTCGGAATCGGATCGTACTTGTGATCGTGACAACGGGCGCAGGCCACCGTTAACCCCAACAACCCGCGGGTCACCGTGTCGACACGGTCTTCCCACTCATCGGCCATCACGGTCAGACTGCCGCGTGAATAATACTTCGGCCCCAACCCCAGGAACCCGAGCGCCACATGGGCATCGTGATCTTCGGGGTAGTGCAAATCGGCAGCCAATTGCATCCGCACAAAATCGTCGTAAGGCATGTCATCGGCGAGCGACTTGATCACCCAGTCGCGATACAGGTACGCGTTGGGATAGGTCAAGGAATCGTTGTTGCCGACAATGTGCGCCTGGTCCTCGGCGTAGCGTGCCACGTCCAGCCAAAGCCGCGTCCAGCGTTCGGCATGTTCGGGCGACGTGAGGAGTCGATCGACGACCCGCTCGAGTGCGCCGGGACGCGGATCTGCGACAAAGTCCGCCACCTGCTCGGGCGTGGGTGGCAATCCGACCAGATCAAAACTCAAACGTCGAATCAGGCTCCGCTTGTTCGCCGGCGGGTTGGGCTGCACGGCAGCAGCCTCCAGTTTGGCCAATACGAACGAGTCAATTGCAGTTCGTGGCCAGGCGGCGTCGCGGATCGGCGGCGCGGGGTGGGATTGTGGTTGCTGAAAGGCCCAAAACGAACGC
>NZ_JBFHKV010001496.1:0-1562 GCF_041595215.1 Stieleria sp.
CCAGAGGGAGAGAATCTTTATCGGTTGCCAAATCCTGCGGTAAAAGAATCGACGTCCTACCGAAAGGCTTAGCGTGGCGGCGGCAGCCAATACCAGCGGCCGTTGACGTAGTGCATGACGAGATTGCCGGTCAAATTTCGATCGTTGCCGTTAAAGGTCGCCAACAGACGATTGTCATTGTCCTGGATGTTGACTTGCCCGCTTTGGGCAAATCCGATCGCGTCATCAAATCCCTGAATCAAGATGCCTCGTTTCTGGAAGACGAATGCGCTGGCAATTCCCATTTCTTGAACGCTCATTTGCGACGCATCGACAAACTGTGTGAGAAAAGCGCCGAACTCTTTTCTTTCCAACAGTCCGACCGCGTCGCGCAGTTGATCCAACAGTTGATCGCGGGCCTGCACCTTCTCCGCCACCAAGGACTGCACAATCCAATAGGCATCCTCGCCGATCAGGTCAGAAAGCGTCAGGTATTTCAGGTCTCCCTTCTCATTGACCAGAACGACGTCGCCTTCCTTCGCACAGGACACGAGCCAACCGTTCATCTTGCCCCTGTTTCCGGAGGCGGTCCAGGTTCGGATCGGTTTCTTGCGAATCGCGTCGAGTTGTTCTGTGGGGATCGGACGACGAGGTTCGGTGATCCCGTCGGCACGTTTCCTGACGTCGATCGTCACCGATTCTTTGTTCGCTCTGGTTCCCAATGCGCCCCACAGGCCGTAGGGGCTTTTGGATCCCGGCGGAGTCAACGTCCCGCCTGTCCCGTTGTCGCCGAGTCCGACGCTCGGATGGCTCGGGTCACCCGCGTCGATGGTGTTGGCCACGAAACGCACCGCGCCATCGCAAAAGAGCGTGTGTGTGCCAGGGCCGTGGTAGCTGGACGCCGACATCACCGCGGTCTGATCACCCTGGTCGGAAGTCGCCGACGGCGAACCGGGCGGCAAAATGGTTTGAAACCCGGTTGAGCGCAATAGTCCGTCACACCAGCGTGCTTCCCGCCCGGCCGGCCAAAACTGTTTGCCGCCTTGAGCCTTGATGACCAAGGAAGGATCGAACGGCAATCCGGCAACATTCTTTGCCACACGCAATCCTGCGACTTTTGACTCCGCAAGCATCAAGGTGTTGGAAAGACCGTCCAGCACGTCTCGAAACTTGTACTCCTGTTGTTTTCCGAAAACGCCGCGGTGGGTCGCTCTGGCGAGCATCGCCGAACGAGAGTCATTTGGGTTCGGCCAATCGTCGCGACCGTAGAATACTTTTTCGACTCCGTCGCCGTAATTCATCACGTAGCTGGATGCGAGTGTGTCAGTCTGTGCCTGACGATCGTCCGGACAAACCAATCTCTTCGGACGCAATGACCAAGGCGTGTAGACCTGTTCGTCGAACCAAGGAACGGGGCCCATCGCAGCAAATGTGTCGGAACCACTTCGAAGTGGATTCGAAATCATTTCCCAAAGTTTCTGCTCCTCCATGAAGGGAGCGATCGCGACGAAAGCACTCAGCCGACCGGCATTGCCGTGCTTCGGTCGATCGACACCTCCGGAATCGGTTCCACCGGAGCCGAC
>NZ_JBFHKV010001497.1:0-1561 GCF_041595215.1 Stieleria sp.
TCCAACACACGCATCACGATCTTTTCGCCGAACACGGTGGGGCAGGTGTTGACCCGCATGTCCACGCGGTGCTCGCCGGTTCGCAGGGCGATCGCGCCGTCCTGCGGCAGCCGTCGTTCCGCGATGTCCATTTTGCTGAGCACTTTCAGCCGGCTGATGACCGAGTTGAGCAGCGGCATCGGTGGCGGTTGAACCTCGGACAAGACGCCATCGACGCGCAACCTGACACGACAATCCTCTTCGTAGGGTTCGATGTGAATGTCGCTGGCGCCGGTGGTCAGGGCCTGTTCGAAGATGCTGTTGACGTAGCGAATGATGCGTCCGTCTCGTCCCGGCGGTGGCGATTGATCCAGGTGAATCACCTCGGTCGCTTCGGCGGCTTCCTCTTGGTCCAGGTCTTCGGCGTCGTCGACTTCCTGGAAACTGGTCGAGGTGGAAACGGGGATCGACGTGTTCCACCCGCCCTCTTCGTAGAGCATGGTCAGCAACCGTTCGATCACCGAAAGCGGTGCGAACATCGGCCGCATTTGACGTCCGGTCAGCAGTTTGATTTCGTCGGCCAGCAACAACGAATCGGGCGAGAAAACGGCGACTTCCAGCACGCCGCCGTCATCGCTCAGCGGCGCGATCAAGTGGTCGCGGCAGAGCCGGTTGGGCAGCACGGAAGCGACCGACGTGTCGATCGGCGGCGGCGCGTCGGCCGGTGGGTCAAACAGCGGCACCAAGTAGTGGTCCGCGTAGGACTTTGCGATTTGGGATTCCGTGGCGACACCGCAACGAATGATCGACTCTTCGATCGTGACGTCATCCTTACCGACCGATTGCCAGAGTTCCTCGAGTTTTTCCGGATCGAGGTTGTCGATCGAATCAAGCAGCCGAATGATCAGCGGGTGATTCTGTGCCGTCAGAGCGGAGGTAGCGTTGGTCATGGTTTGATGTCACGTGCGGTAGACGTCTTCCGCCTCGATCGAGAGTGAGGCGTCATTCAATGCGGTGTTAAAGGTTGGCTTGGAAAATATTCCCGCGCGGATCGGGCTGATTCTCTGGACGATCCGACGCGTTCGGTGTGGGGCGGGGTGTGTCTTGAGCGTCTTCGTCTTCATCTTCTTCGTCGTCTTCGTTCGGGGCCCGCGACGTCGCACTTGCTTTTGCGGCCGTGGGGGTTGCGGGTCGGACGGACGGGTCGGCGGATCGTTTGGGACGCTCTTCTCGTTTGATTCGGATCGTCAAGGGGCCAGCGACGACGGTGACGTGGTCGGATGCGATCTCGCGGATCGTGGCGGAGACGTCGTCGAGCCCGAGGACTGGGACTTGGTCACCGAGTTTGCAAACGCTGCCGTTAAGGATCGCCCATCGGTGATGGTCCGTTTGGGCGATGCCTCCGAGCCGTAAGCCGCTCCGCAGGTCTTCCTCGGTGGGTCCGAGGTCTTCGGGAGTTGCATCCGATGTTTCGCCCTCGGACGCGTCGTCTGTGGGGCGCTGGACCAGCACGGCTGCGAAGGGATCATTGCTGATCACCGCAGGCAGCGGTGGCGTTTCCAGATCGGCGACTTTCCAGCGA
>NZ_JBFHKV010001498.1:0-1551 GCF_041595215.1 Stieleria sp.
CGATGACTGAATCGGCCGGGGGACAGATCAATTCCGCCGGACCGATCTCCGTCGGCGGCGCAGTGAAATTCCGAGCCCCTGACGGCGTGACTCCCGTCGTCGGCAATTCGTTCGTGCTGATGAGCGGTTCAGCGATCACCGGAACCTTCACAAGCGGTGACTTTCCCACCCCGCCCCTGGGCAGCGACTGGGACCTGTCGGTCGGTCCGACCGAGGTGCGTTTGACATTGGTCGATCTGGGACAGGTCGGCCCGCTGGCGATCGGCGACGGATCCGCCAGCCCCCAACACTCTCGCATCACAAAGATTGATGTCGCATTTGACGGCTTGGTCGACATCGATCCCGGTGCGTTCGAAGTCCGTAAACGCGATCCCGAGGGCGGTGTGGTGGCGACATCGTTTGTCGTCAACACCGACCCGCAAGGCAATTCGGTGGCGACGTTGACATTCAGTGGCGCGCTGACCCGTGGACTGGATGCGGCGTTGGTCGACGGCAACTACCAGTTGACCATTGATCCATCGAAGGTGCGTCGCGCGGGGACGTCGGTGACGCTTGACGGAAACAACGACGGTCTGCAAGGCGGTGATTACAGCTACGGCACGTTGGCCACGGATGATTTCTTCGCGCTCTACGGAGACAGCGACGGTGACCGCGACGTGGACGGCCAGGACTACGGACGCTTCGGATTGACGTTCCTAAAATCCAGCGGCGATCCCGGATTCAATCCCGCCATGGACAGCGACGGAGACGGTGACGTGGACGGTCAAGACTACGGCCGATTCGGTCAGCGGTTTCTGAAAATGCTGCCGTTCTGATCACCGGTCTGGCTGGATCGTTCTGGCTGGATCGTTCTGCCGATCGATTGGGAAGTCGTGTGGAAAGAAGGCAGAATGATTCGGGGCAGAATGATGTGGTGGGGAGGAAGTTGGTGGGGTGAAATCGCGGGTCAGGGGGCCGGTTGTCCGGGCGCTTATTCAGTTGCCGGGTCCACCGGAACCAGTCGGACTTTGATTTGGGTGTGCGGGCCGCCGCGCCAAATGCGTTGCGTCACGGCGGGGCGGTAACCGTCGGCAGTCACTCGAAAACGCATCACGGAGAATCCGCTGGTCCGCGGCCAACGCAAGCGTCCGGCTGTCATTTCCCGTTTCAAATTGTCGCGCCATCGCACCGTCGACCTGCCCGACTCATCTGTCGACAAGGAGCCCGGGGTGACGGTGAAATCGGAGATCGGTTGGGAGCTGACCGAGTCGACGACGACACCATCAATCAGCCACATCGAACGAGTCGCCGCATCGACCGATTCCACCGGGGGAAGCTCCTCGGCAGTGACTCCGACCGCCCCCAACGTGCAAAACACAGCGAGCAGCAGGCATCGAGCCCACAGCCCCGACGGGTAACGCGGTGAAGCATGACGAATTCTCGCGAAGCAAGGAGGGAAGGTGACAATACCAGGTCGCAGTATAGGACCGCCGGCGCGGGTCGGCAAGCATTGCCCATCGCCGCATCCGATTCTCAGAGCCGGTACCAGACGGTATCCTTAGCATGGTCGGA
>NZ_JBFHKV010001499.1:0-1548 GCF_041595215.1 Stieleria sp.
CGCGGTTCATTTTTCGGCATCGAAGCGGTCGGACAAGAGTTTGTTTATATCGTCGATCGGTCGGGAAGCATGAACGGGGTCCGCTATCGACGCGCGATCGAAGAATTGAAGCGATCGGTTCGTGAGCTGCGAGAGGACCAAAAATTCTTTGTGGTGCTCTTTAGCAGTTCCAGCACGCCGATGTTTCAAGGGGCTCGACCGATGGCGATGATGGAGGCGACTGCGGAGAACAAGGACAAGCTGGAGGCTTGGTTGGCGACGATCGGCGCCGGCGGCGGGACCAATCCCAATTCCTCGCTGCGGACCGCGCTGAGGATGAAGCCGAGTGCGGTGTTTATGCTGTCCGACGGAGAATTCACTGAAACGAAGACGCAGAAGCGGGGCAGTCTATTGAACGCCGGCGGAGACGCCTATTCGATCGTCCAAGCCTCCGGCAGTTCGATCCCGATCCACGCGATCGCCTTTGAAGATCCACGCAGTTGCAAGAACATGAAACGTCTGGCCGAGCTGACCGGCGGTGAGTACCGTTTTGTCAACGCGTCCGGCAGGACGCAGGCCCAGTTGATCGCCGACGCCAAGACGATGGTCGGTCAGCCGCAGGACAAGGCGAGGGCGGGGCGTCAGCGGCAACTGAGTCACCAATTCGGATCGCATCAGGTGTCCGACAGTGCCAAACGGACCTACGCCGAGTTGTTGGTCGACGAATTCGAGAACACCTATGGTGTCATCGGCCAATCGGAGTCGATCGTCAGCGTTCCTCCCCTGGATGAATTGTTCGGGTTGCTCGAAGCGTTGGTCCATACCGATCCCCGCCGTCTCGCGATTGCGTCCTTGCAGGACAAGGTCGCCGGGGAACTCTCGCGTCGATTGCACGAGGCCGACACGTCCGAGGTCGAATCCACCTGTGATGCCATTGTGCGTTGGCGCGGTTCGGCTGCCGCGACAAGCGTTTTGGATCACATCGCCGATCACATGGGCACGCTGAACCGAGACTCCCCCGAAAAGGTCCCCGAAAAAGCCTTTGCGCGATTGCAATTGGTCAAGCGAATCCATCCGCGGTCCAAGGCCGTCGCGGTGTGCCAGATGATGTGCGATCAGATCCGTGATCAGATCATCGGAGAGTCCAACGTGATGCTCCAACGCGGTGACGTGGCGGCGGCGATTCGAAAGCTACGCGAGGCGAGGACGGGGCAACCGGATCCGACCCTGCGATCGCTCACCGATGCGGCACTGCGTGATTTGACGATGAAACAATTGGTCGCGGCACGGGACGCATCGATGCGGCGTGATCGCGAACTGAAGGATGAAATCAACGCGCAGTTGGAGTTGGGGTTCGGTGGCGATCCCCTGCTCGATCGGTTGCGCAAAGAACGCATCAGTTGTGAATTGAACGCCCGGCGGATGCTGTTGCAAGTCGGCAGCGAGAACGCTTACGCGGGACTGAAGATCAAACGACAGCAGCTCGAAGCCATCGTCCGACGCTATCCCGATGCGCTCGCCACCCGCCAGGCGAAGGCTCAATTGGATCAACTGCCCTCATGGGAAGCC
>NZ_JBFHKV010001500.1:0-1545 GCF_041595215.1 Stieleria sp.
AATTGAAAAATGCAAATTTGCAATTGGAAGTTTTCATTTTGCAATTTTCAATCTCTTGCACCGTGTCCTGCAACGGGGAAACGGGTGCCGGACATTTCTGGAATGAAACCAGCGCAAAGGAATAAGGTCGTCAACCCCGAACTTTTAGCAGCCCAGCGCAAGCCCTCTGGTCGCTCATCGTTCCCGAAGCACCGGAGGGCTCGCGCCCTACCGCTAAAAAATGCTTCACAGCGTTGCCGGACGCGGCCGTGTCGTTCCGGGGACCGGATATCCGGAGGTGTCGCTTCGCTCACCTCCGGCTATTGGCTTTGACCCCGTTCGGGGTCAGCCCACGTACTGCAGATGTTAGCGGAACGGCGCGAGCCGTCCGGTCTCGGCTCGGAAGCCCCCGGCAATACCGGAGGGCTGGCGGCCTGTCGCGAATCGATGCTTCACCGCCTTGTCTCGTCGGTCGCTTGCGTGGCGCCGCGGTTCTGGTAAAGTCTATAGACCTCTACAAACCTGAGTGTCGCCGTGACTTCCACCCATGCCCAACTGGCCTACCAAAACCTCCGCTCGCGGCTGATCGCCGGTGAGTTCGCGCCGGGCAGCCGGATTCGCTACGGGCCGATCGGACAGGAACTCGGGATCAGCGCCACGCCGGTTCGCGAAGCCATGGGGTTGTTGGCCAACGAAGGATTCGTCGAACTGGTCCCGCAGCTCGGGGCCGTCGTTCGCACGATCAATCCTGACGAGTTGGTCGAACTGTACGAAATGCGTGAAGCCATCGAGCCATACGCGGCAGCCAAGGCGGCCGAACGCGCCAGTGAGGCTCAGGTCGCCGCGATCGGTCGAGCGCTGGGGCGGATGCGGACGATCGCCGGCAAGGTCGCAAAAACGAAAAACCGACAAGCCGGTAAGCGTGACACGGCGGAGTTTGAACGCGCGGACCTCGGATTCCATATGTTGATCATCGACGCGACCGGCAACCAAACGATGGTCCGGTCGAGCGAAAGTTCCAACGCCCTGGTCCGTGTCTTCGCCGCCGAGCGGCACGCCTATGACGCCGCGATCATGGAGTCGACGTGCGACGATCACGCCGCAATCTTTGACGGGATCCGATCCAGGGACCCCGAGCGCGCCCGCGATGCGATGCAGCGTCACATCGCATCGGGGCTTCAGTTGACGCTGCAAGAAATTGAATCCAGGGAAACCAATCGATGGGAAGTGTCGTGACAGATCATGCAAGTGGACAATCGGTTCCAGCCTCCAGCCCGATTTCGCTCCAGGGGATCGTGCCACCGTTGGTCACACCGCTGGCGGCACGTGACGAGTTGGACGGCGCCGGGTTGCAGCGTTTGTTGGACCACGTGATCGACGGCGGCGTGGCCGGGGTGTTCATTTTGGGGACCACCGGCGAGGCTCCGAGTTTAAGTTACCGGTTGCGCCGCGAGATGATCGCCGAATCCGTTCGCATCGTCGGCGGGCGCGTGCCGGTACTGGTCGGAGTGACCGACACTGCCTACGTCGAAACCGTAACTCTGGCCGAGTATGCCGCCCAATGCG
>NZ_JBFHKV010001501.1:0-1543 GCF_041595215.1 Stieleria sp.
CATTTAGATTCTCTCCCTCTGGGAGAGACGGCGTTTGCGCAGCAAGCAAACGCCAGAGAGGGCTCATGCTGCGAACAGGGTTGGTCAAAAAATGGGTTGGTCAAAAAATGGGTTGGTCAAAAAATGGGTTGGTCAAAAAATGAGCTGGGCGTGAATTCGTCCCCGAGCAAGGCTCTTCTGTTTTGACCACCAAAATGTTTAAACCCAAGACCTCCCCATCTGGTACCGCGAAAGTCATCCGGAGGCAACACCCAACACGCGCTGCTCGTCTCCAAGTTCACGCTGCGAGGATGGGTCGACTCTGAATAAGAAGCAGAATCGATTTGGCAGAATGATGGGGTGGCAGAATGATGGTGGCAGAATGATGGTGGCAGAATGATGGGAGTACCCTCGCGGGTGATTTCCCGTCGGTCCACACAACATCATTCTGCCCCGAATCATTCTGCCATCCTTCTCGTCCGTCTACCTAAACCCACAAATCGCGATCGAGATTCCGATAATTGATCGCTTCGGCGAGATGGTTCTCGTTCAAATCCGCGTCACCGGCGACGTCGGCGATGGTTCGGCAGACGCGTAAGATTTTGTCGTGGGCGCGGGCGGAAAGCCCCATCTCTTCGACGCTGTGTCGCAAGATTTGTTGACACGACTTGTCCAGTCTGCAGTACTCCCGGACTTGGCGGCTGGTCATTTGGGCGTTGTAACGCACGCCCGACGGTCCGTCGGCAAAGCGTTCGGCTTGAACACGCCGAGCCCGTTCAACATCTGCACGCATCGCTTGGCTGGATGTCCCGGCGACCGACGAGGACGAGAGTTCTTCAAACGGCACCGAAGGGACTTCGATGTGTATGTCGATTCGGTCCATCAACGGCCCCGAGATTCGACTCATGTATTTTTCGACTTGTGGCGGCGTGCAATTGCAATTGCGTCGGGGATCGCTGCGGTAGCCGCAGGGACACGGGTTGGCCGCCGCGATCAGCATAAAGTCCGCTGGGAACGTGGTGCTGCGGAGGGCGCGGGAGATCGTGACGATGCCGTCTTCGAGCGGTTGACGCATCACTTCGAGTGTCTTGCGGTTGAACTCGGGCAATTCGTCCAGGAACAAGATCCCGTTGTGGGCTTTGCTGATTTCGCCGGGCGACGGAGGGCTTCCGCCGCCGACCAGTCCGGCATCGCTGATCGTGTGATGGGGTGAACGGAACGGACGCCGGGCCAGCAACGGCTGACCGGCCGGCAGCTGACCGAGCGCACTGTAAATCCGAGTCGTCTCGATCGATTCGGGGGCGCTTAGTTGTGGCAAAACTGTCGGCACGCGTTTGGCCAACATCGTCTTTCCCGAACCGGGCGGGCCGATCATGATCAGATTGTGCCGCCCCGCGGCGGCGAGTGTGACCGCGCGTTTGGCTGCTTCTTGGCCGCGGACGTCGCCGAAGTCGACATCGTAGGCACTGTATTCTTCGAACAGCTGTTCCAGACGACTCGGCGCCGGCGCGATGTCGATCTCCCCGGCGAAAAACGCGACGGCTTGCGAAAGACTCTCCACCGG
>NZ_JBFHKV010001502.1:0-1541 GCF_041595215.1 Stieleria sp.
CCCGAAGAGCAGAGGACTCGTCGCCTCGTCCACTACCCGAAGAGCAGAGGACTCGTCGCCTCGTCCGCTACCCGAAGAGCAGAGGACTCGTCGCCTCGTCCGCTACCCGAAGAGCAGAGGACTCGTCGCCTTGTCCACTACCCGAAAAGCAGAGGGCTCGTCGCCTCGTCCACTACGCGAAAAGTTAGCTGACACGGAATACGAGTGCATACCAAATGAACCAACATCACCCCCCCTCACGCTGCAAGACCATCCTCGCGGTTGCCGTCACGGTCTGGGTCGCGATTGCGGTCGGGCTGGTGTTCTTCGCCAAAACCTCGGTGAAAGGGACGCGGATCGAGTATCAGATCGAATCATCGGATGTTCGTGCAGACCAAATCGTCTCGGCTGTCGAGCGGCGGCTAAACGGGTTCTTCAATGGGGCGAAAGAGATCCGAGTGATTGAGGACGGCAGGAAACTGCAGATCGACTTGGAAACCACCGACAGCGCGCAGCTGGATGCGATCGCGACCCTGCTGCACCACGAGGGACACTTGCGATTTCTTGCGCTCGCCCAACCAGGACGCCACGACGCTGTGATCGATGCTGCGAGGGATCAGATCGACAGCGGTGATCGTTCGCTGGAGGTTCGAGACGCGTCGGACGCCCTGGTCGGCCGATGGGCGTTGATCGATCAATCCATCGATCCCATGACGGGTTGGCCGAAGCCGAAGATCGAACCGCAGGGGTTGATCCTGCGAGATTTTAAAACCGGTGCGCTCGTCGACTTGGCGTCGACGCTGGAAGCTTCCGAGGGGCAAGTCGATGTGGGACAGTGGATGTTCGACAACAACGTCACCGGATTGGAAGCTTTGGCGATCGTCGAACCGGACGTTCAGCTGGACGGTGATTCGCTCAGCTTCGCCGCGATAACCGAAGATGCAAACGGTCAACTGGCGGTTTCGCTGGAATTCACGACGCAGGGAAGCACCGCGTTGGAAACGTTGACCAAACGCTATGTACCGGTCGGTCAGCGGCAAACCAGACTCGGGATCATCTTCGATGACGTCTTGATCACCGCGCCGAAGATTCTGCAACCGATCCGCAAGCAGGCAGTGATTACAGGCGACTTCGGAAAAGCCGAGGTCCAGACCATCATCGCCGTGCTTAAGGCCGGACGTCTGCCGATCGAGTTGCCCGAGCAACCCGTCAGGCGAGAACCGGTCACGCTGACCAAGCCGCTCTTGCAGTGGCCGCTGTGACACGCATGGTTCAATCGTCGCAAGCCAGTAACTTGTGCCACCCAAGCACCGGCATCGGCAACTTGCAACTTTTTCGCAATGTCCAAAAAAATCGTTGACAGCGGATCGACCGACCGTCAGACTCATTTTGAAGTGTTAAAAATTTCTTGTCGGCGTTTTGGTCGAGGTGGTGTCGATGGGGGTGGAACAACTCAGTCGTCGCGAGCGGGAAATCGTCGACATCTTGTATGTCAAGGAGGAAGCGACCGCGGCCGAGGTGCGGCTCGCCATGACCGGTGATCCGTCCGATGCCACGGTCCG
>NZ_JBFHKV010001503.1:0-1535 GCF_041595215.1 Stieleria sp.
ACAAACGGTCAACGCCGTGCCAAAAAGTCTGAAGAGTTTAGCCGAGGAAAACGTTGAACTTGCTGACATCCAAAAGCAGTTGATCGAGCAAGCCGCCCAAACGCAACAGAACTTGGTGGCGGTGCAAGCCGCGATTGACGAGGTGAAAGCCGATCAAAAGTCATCCCAAGAGCGAATCGATGCAGTCGGGCTGACCGATGCCTTGGGCGTGATCCTTCGTCAGCAGCGGGAAGAGGCGAAAACGCTGAGGAACAAGTTTCGCCCCCGCGACGATCTGAACAAGAAGGTCGAAGAATACCAACTCAGTTCGTTTCGCCTGGAAGACGAACTTACCGATATCAACCAGTGGCTTGATCAACGCGAAGCTCCGTCGGTCGACTGGGATACAACGGAGATCGCTTGGAGCGAGTTGAGCAGCGCCGAGGCGGAATGGGTGTTGGTTCGAAAACGCCGCCAATTGATCGAGGAAACGCTGCAATCTCAAAACGCGGTCCTGCAGTCAATGTTGACCAGCGACACGCAGCGGCACGAATTGATTCTGTTGATCGATCAGTTCACCAATACCATCGACGTCCATTTATTCTGGACCAAAGACGCGCCGACGATTTCGCTCGAAGAATTGACGGTCGCCCCGGAGTTGCTCCAGTGGGTCAGTTCGCCGGCGTCCTGGGCCAAGGCCGTCGAGCAGATGGTGCTGACGGTCACTCTCAAACCGCTGCCATCGCTGGCGTTGGTGGTGCTCGCCTTTGCGGTGCTCTTTGGTCGTGCTTGGGCGCGGCGACGGATCAAGTATGAAGGCGACGAGGCGACGAAAATCAATGTCGGTTTCGAGTCCACCCTGCGGGCCTTGGCGGCAACGTTTATCGTCGCGATGGTCTGGCCCGTTTGCCTGGGGACGTTCGCGTATCTGGTTCTAAAAACCTCACCACCCGATCCCTTTGTCCGCGGGCTCGGATTCGCCCTGGCCATGTCCGCACTCTACGTCGCCTCGCGCGAACTGCTGGCGAAAGTGTGTCGCGACCACGGCGTTGCCGAGTGCCATTTCGGATGGACGGAAGCATTGCGCAAGCATCTGCGGCGACACCTGCGTTGGTACACCTGGCTGGGCGGATTGATCGTCTTTCCGATGGGGCTCTTTTCCGAGCATCCCGAGCCCAGTGTTCGGATCTTTGCGATTCGGGTCTTGTCGACGGCACTGTTTCTGGTCACCGCGGTCTTTCACCATTTGATGCTCCGCCAACGCAGTCCGCTGCACGTGCAACTCGTTCTCGATCATCCCAAGTCCTTGGTGTATCGAATGCGGAAGGTGCTGTGGGGGATCGCCGTCTTGCTGCCGGTCCTGTTTGCGCTGATGGCATTGGCCGGTTACCTGGAAACGACCTTTCGGTTAGGCCATTCGCTTCAGATGACATTCTTGTTGCTGGTGGCCACGGTTCTGGTGTACGGGCTGCTGACGCGTTGGTTGATGCTGCGGCGGCGCGATTTGGCACGGCGAAAAGCGATGGAATTGCGGCAGCGAAAACTCAAGGAAATGG
>NZ_JBFHKV010001504.1:0-1534 GCF_041595215.1 Stieleria sp.
ATCTGAGGTCCGGCACGTGCAGTTGCGAACCGCGTCGGACGACGCGGCGGTGACGCTGGCCGATGCCGAAGCGGCATTCGCCCAAGGGACCGCCCGCGCAATCCAAGTCCGCTATCGATTCGAGGGGGAATGGTGGAGCGACACGATCTTGCCCGGCGATCCGACGACCAAGATCATTCGCAGTCGGTTGCCCGACCACGGAATGTCACCGTGAAACGGGGCGCGGCGCGAACGTGTTCCGCCTGAGGCGGAGCCTCCGGGGCATTGCGTTCCAAAGCGGAGCCTTGGAGCGAGTGGAGGGGCTGCCAGTTGTTAGCGACAGGCCGCGAGCCCAATACCGCTAAATCGAGAAGCGACTTACCCCAAAATGGCTCCCCTCTCCCCCGAACAAGCCTCTTGGTTGATTCGGATCGATCATGCGCGTCAAGTAATTTTAGAACGCGAAAATGTTGCGACGAGTAGAGGCTTGTTTGGGGGAGAGGGGCAGGGGGTGAGGGGGAATCCGCACGACGAAGCGACGATGCTAACACAAGGCCCCCGAGTTTGCATGTGATCAGCGCGGCCGATCGAATTAGTTTGAAAACTCGATTTAGCTGATGGCGCGCAATCGTGGTTGCGCCGGAGGAAAGTTTCGAAGTGCGTATCCGATGGGCGATACACCGTTGATTTCTACTGAGTCGATTTGATCGCATTCCAGCGTACGAAATATCGCCAGATCCAACCGAGGTTCGAAAACGTATCGTTGCCGTCATCCGACCTCGTCTGCGGCGGGAAACGCAGAATACGCGTCCCTCGCCCAGGTCACAACCATCAGTTCACAACCATCGACCGCAGCCTACGGGATCACCTCCGACACCGGCCGCTCGATCACGTGGCTTTGATCGACCGCCAACGGCTGCAATTCCTGACGCAGTCCGTCGGCCCATTGGACGACGATGCGATCGACTCGATCGGCCGTGCCTAGGCCGAACGTGAGCGGCAACTCGACTTGCGAAAGATAGCTTCGTGTCGGCATCACTTGTTGACGGATGATCTGATCGCCCACCGTCAATTCGACCCACGAACCGATCGCGTCGCGATTGCAATACCGTCCGTCGCCTTTCAATCGCAAACGCAACCAATGATGGCCGAGCTGTTGATCGTTTCGCAACAAACGCGGACCGCGCCCGGTGGCGGTGATCAACAGATCCAAGTCGCCGTCTTGATCAAAATCGGCATAGGCGGCGCCACGACCAGGCATCGGCCGCAACAAATCTTTGCCAACCTGAGCCTCGTTCATCGCCAAAAACTCCGTCCCGTGCTCGGGGCCGGCGTTCCAGAACAATTGGGGCGGCTGTTCGTAATGCTGGCTCGGCTGTACACGGTTGATGTCCTCTTCCAAGTGCCCGTTGGCACAGAACAGGTCCGATCGACCATCCAGATCACAATCCAGATACACCAAACCGAACGTCAACAACAAACGCGTGCTCGGGCCCAACCCGGTCGAGACGGCTTCGTCGTAAAACTGCATCCGCCCCAACTTGGTCACGTACAG
>NZ_JBFHKV010001505.1:0-1529 GCF_041595215.1 Stieleria sp.
AGAATGATGGGGTGGCAGAATGATGGGGTGGCAGAATGATGGGGTGGCAGAATGATGGGGTGGCAGAATGATGGGGTGGCAGAATGATTGAGGAAATGGATTTTGGAGATCGGTGATGGGGAGAGTAGGACAATGGTGGCGCGAATGTCTGTGGGTAGAATGGTGTTGGGCGGCTGGGGCTGGGATTGTCTTGCCCCCATCGTTTTGCCACTTCAGCCTGCGGGTTGTCCTGAATGATGCGGAGAGGTTTGGTTTGTCGGTTCAACCCTTGATCATGAATCTGTTGGTGGCGGTCCTGCTGCCCGTGTGGATGAGCTTTGCCGCGGCGGCGGATGTTGCCGACGGCTCGCCCGCGTCCGCACCGCAACGCAAACTCGATCTGCCTGCGACGCCCTATCGCTACAGCGACTTGGACGTGCCCGCCGCGATTGCCGATCAACTCCGTCGACTGGACAACACTCCAGCAGACAATCCACTGACCGACCACGGGGCGACACTCGGCCGCGTCCTGTTCTACGACAAAACACTCTCAGCCAACGGCACAACGTCTTGTGCTACATGCCATGAACAGCAGCACGCGTTCAGTGATCCTCGGGCGAAAAGCATCGGCTTCCGTGGTGAAACGGTCAGCCGGAACTCGATGAGTCTTGTCAATCTGCGTTTCTATGCTCGCGATCGGTTCTTCTGGGACGAACGGGCATCGAGCCTGGAAACGCAGGTGCTGATGCCGATCGAAAACCCTCTTGAGATGGGGCACACGCTCGAAGCATTGGTGCAACAGTTGGCGGATGATCCGATCTATCCGCCATTGTTTGCCAATGCGTTCAGCGATCCCGCGATCACGAAAGACCGGATCGCCAAAGCGCTCGCGCAGTTCGTCCGTTCGATCGTTTCCTTTCGATCACGCTACGACCTCGGTTTGCAACAGGTGAAGTCACCGAAGGATGATTTCCCAAGTTTCAGCGACCAAGAGAACCTCGGCAAACGCCAGTTCTTCGGCCGGGCGCGCTGTGCCGAATGTCATCTGCCCGGCCACGATGATGTCGGCCTGAAACAGTGGGCGATCTTTCAGTTGAGCGAACCGGGTAACAACGGGATCGATATCGATGGCCCCGACGTTGACGCCGGAGTCGGCTCGCAGTCTGGGCGGATGCAAGACCGGGGAAAGTTCAAGCCGTCGTCGTTGCGGAACATCGCGCAAACCGGCCCCTACATGCACGACGGACGATTTGTCACGCTGGACCAAGTGATCGAACATTACAACTGGAGCGTCCGGCCGCACGAAAACCTAGACCCTCGATTGGCAGACTTTGCCGCCAACGGCCTGGCCTTGCCAGAAGTACCCAAGGTTGCACTGGCGGCGTTCCTTGCCACGTTGACCGACCAAACGCTGCTGACCGATCCCAAGTTTTCAGATCCGTTTGTCGCTCAACCGTAGCGAGTCCCGCTGGCAAGCTCTAGTCCGGAAAGACTCGCTTCGGGCACCAGCTCGATTGCTTCTGGACCAGGATCGCTTTGAGGTGTCCGTC
>NZ_JBFHKV010001506.1:0-1524 GCF_041595215.1 Stieleria sp.
AATCCGAACGGAAGCAGATTCCCGAGTTGAACTCGATGATGGTCGATGCCATCACGTCGCCGAATTCCTTTCGCCACGATTCACCGCTGTGGAGCGTGCGGGGATGGAATGAATCGGGAGTCGTTGCGGGCGTCTTGGCCGATCTGATGAATCTGTTGCATCGTGATGACCAGGCGTCGCAGCGGTTTCTCAACGCGGTCGACGGTTCAATGGACAAGGACACTCAAGCGGTTCGGCGATGGCTGAAAGCCGTTTATCAATTACACACCGAGTCGACACGAGCCGCGGGGGCGGAGCGGATGCGTGCGATGGTTCCCGCTCGCTTGAATGACCAGGTCACCGCGTCTCCGCCGGCAAACATCCCCGCCGGACTGCTTTGGCAAACCGGCCAGCTGATCGAAACGCTTGATCCGATCGATCAGAAAGCGATGCTGCAAATCGGTATCTTTCAGGCCGCGGTTCGTAATTCGCCGGCGGAGCCCGTGGCGTCACACACCGTCGGTTCTCCGCTGGATCAACTGTTTCGAACCTATGTCAAAGTCGGCCGGAGTGAGCTGGCCCGACGCGGTTGGCTGGAGCGTCTGCACACGTGGAAATTTCCGCGAACCACGGGCGTGCGTGAGAATCGGCAATTGCAGGTCGCGGCGCACCTCGCAGAGAACCTGTTCGATTCCGGCTTCCCGATCGATGCCGCCGGAATTTGTCGGCGTTTCTTGGACCAGCCCTTGGTGTTCCAACTGGCCAGGCGTTATAGCCAGGGACGGAATCATCGCAGGATTTTGGAAACCCGATACGAATCGGCGATCCAATCCGTCGATACCGAAAACTCCATCCGTTACGTCGACGCGATGCGGAGTGATTTTTTGGGCGGCGTTCCGAATGCAACGTTGGATCTTTACGGGACCAAGTTGGACGCCTTGACCGAGACCCCACAGGATTGCCTGTTCGAGCTGGCGATCCGATCCGCCTCCTCCACTCCGGCTGGGCGTGATGCATGCCAAAGACTGCTGGAGGAACTCGATCACATCGCGGATGCGGCAGAACGTTCATCGGCGAATCTTCCTGCCCGACTGGTGTTGGCGTCGGTGGTCCGTCCAGACACCTTGAGCGACTTGCTGGACGAATGCATGCAAACGTTGCCGACAGGGACGCGGATGGATTCGGGTCCGTTGCATGAATTTGTCATCGCGTTGACGACGATCATGAGGAGTGATGTCGAATCCGCCGACGCAGCGACGACGCAAGTGATTGCACGGTTGAGTGAAATCGCAACGCAGCGCAACGATCAGGCCGCCCTGTCAGTACTGTCCGGGCTCAGTCGCGGCGAAACCCCCGCCGCCCGCTGACCGGTTTGCCGACTGGATCAGCCGTTTGGCGCGAGCCTACGGGCCTGGGTGCGTTTGTTTCGTCGTTGGGGCCCGTACGCTCGCGCGATACGGCTCATCCCACGTGCGATCCGATTCAACCAACAAACCGCGAAGCGTCCCATCCCAGCACGTGGCGTCAGCCAGTGGCGCGTGACGG
>NZ_JBFHKV010001507.1:0-1523 GCF_041595215.1 Stieleria sp.
AAACCGGGGTTCCGCGCTGCCATCCGTGGGCTCAGTGCCATCGGTGTGCTCAGTGATCACTTCATCGTTCCGCAATGCACAACCTGCCCACTTATCCGATCGAATCATCCGCTCGAAGCCTACGACGAACACCGGCGAATCAATCAATGGAAGCTCGCAACAGCCTGTACGACAATCACGCAAAGAACCCAATGAAACGATTCCTCAAGATCCTGTTTTTCCTCGCAGCGGTCGCATCAGCACCTCAGGCGATCGCCCAGGAGATGCTGTCGTGGACTGAATTGCCGCCGATGCCCGATGAACTGGGTTTTGCGGGTCCGTTTGCCGGCGTTCACAACGACGCGATGATCGTGGCCGGTGGGGCGAATTTCCCCAAGCCGGTTTGGGACAACGATAAAGTCTGGCACGATCGCATCTTTGTGATGACCAGAGATGGCGATGACTACGCATGGAAAGACGGCGGCAGGCTGCCCCGCGCGATCGCGTACGGGGCGTCCGTCTCGACTCCAGACGGCGTGGTTTGCATCGGCGGAAACGATTCCCAAGCAACCTTTGACGACGTGTTCGTGCTGAGTTGGGACGCAACGTCCGAACGCGTGACGAGGACGGAGTATCCCTCGCTGCCCAAACCCTGTGCGTTTGCCGCCGCCACGATGATCGGCGAGGTGATCTATCTGGCCGGCGGTCAGAGCGGCCAGTCGCTGGAAACCGCGATGACGAACCTTTGGGCGCTGGACTTGTCGAAAAAGACGAGCGACGGCGAGTTCGGTTGGCAGGAATTGCCCGGCTGGCCAGGACCGCCGCGTGCGTTGAACCTGACCGTCAGCCAACACAATGGCTACAACGATTGCGTGTATGTCATCAGCGGGCGCAGCCAAGACGGACCGGCGGACGAACCCAGCAGCTACCAGTTTCTACGCGACGTGTGGGAATTCAATCCCAGCACCGGCGCATGGCGACAACGAAGCGACGCACCGCGATGCTGGATGGCCGGGACGAGTATTAAGTACGGGCAAAGTCACCTACTCGTGCTCGGCGGCGCGACCGAGGAACTGTTCTTTCAATCCGACGCGCTGCAGGATGACCATCCAGGGTTTGGCAACGAAACGGCCGCCTACCACACCATCACCGAC
Organism: Stieleria sp.; assembly: GCF_041595215.1. NCBI lineage: Bacteria > Pseudomonadati > Planctomycetota > Planctomycetia > Pirellulales > Pirellulaceae > Stieleria > Stieleria sp. The sequence continues at coordinate 1,134 of NZ_JBFHKV010001507.1, forward strand.
ACCTGGGTTTCCGCGGGAAGCAATCCCGTCACCCAGGTGACCACCACGGCCGTCCAGTGGGGCGACGAAATCATCGTTCCGACCGGTGAAGTGCGACCACGAACCCGCACGCCGAATGTCTATCGCGTTACGGTCCATCGAACCGATCACAGTTTCGGACTGATCAACTACGTCGTGCTGTTCGGCTATCTGGCGTCGATGGTCGGCGTCGGAGTTTATTTTGCGCGAAAGAACAAGAACACCGACGACTTCTTTCGCGGGGGCAGCCACATTCCGTGGTGGGCTGCCGGTTGCAGCATCTTCGCGACGATGCTGAGTTCGTTGACGTTCACCGGCATCCCGTCCAAGGCGTATGCTCAGGACTGGGTGTATTCGATCGGCAATTTCATG
>NZ_JBFHKV010001508.1:0-1519 GCF_041595215.1 Stieleria sp.
CAGCGCCATGACGATTGCAAATGCAAAGTCGATCCAATTCTCAGCACGCTCGAGTACTTGAAAAAACGCAACGGCAATGAAGATCACGCCGAGTAACGCGGCGGCCACACGAAAGGGCAGGCGTGCTTTCGTAACACGTCCCTCGATGAAATGTCCCTGCTCGGTCGTCATCGGCGTTGGTGTAACCCCACGACGTTCTCGTCGAACTCAAGGATCATCGATCGAACCGGCGGCAGAGAGGTTGAGAAGCGGGCGTGTGATTGGGCGAGATCAGGCGGACCTGATCGTGCCCGCCGTATTCTCGCCGGCCCCGCCGCGCCGGTCAACGATCGCCGGAGCGGCAATTCTGGTTGGCGCAGCGAAAAAACTTGACTTCTACGACGGAGACTGCGACATTAGACAATTCATCTACTTTCGATCAGCCGATGCCTGCCAGGAGAGCCCCTTTGATGGCCTGCAGCTTAAGACCATTCCACACCGTCGTCGTCGCACTGATTCTGCTGGGGAGCGTTTCAAGCGCCATCGCTCAGCAACCCCCGCAGAAGAAACCCGAGGTGATCCGAGACCGCTTTGCCGAGTTGGCCGACCGGATCTCGATTGCACCATCGGGGCGTTCTCGGGAACCGTTCACGCGTTACCCGCAACCCGCGCTCAGCTGGAGCAACCCCGAACGCCAGACCCCGGCGGGCGCCATGTACCTGTGGACCGCGTCGGGCCGCCCGCAGGTCGCGCTGTGCCTGTACCCGGTCGGCGAAGATGTCATCGACCTGGAATTTCAATCACTCAGCGAGCAGGCTCTTAACGCCGACAGCAACGACCGACTGATGTGGCAGCCCGCCGGACCAGGCATCCAGTGGACACCGATCGAATCAGCTCCGCGTCCGGCCCAATCCGCGTTCCTGCGGCTGCGACAGATGCGAGTCCTGGCACGCAAGTTTTCTTCCCAGCTGGTCCCTCCGGACAAAAACCCGGTCGAACTCCGTTTACTCGACACCCCCGTTTACCGCTACGAACTCGATGAAGCGGCGTCCAAATCCAGCGCGTCCAAATCCAATCGAGCCAACGCCGACCTGATCGACGGTGCGGTGTTCACGTTCGTCCAAGGAACCGATCCGGAAGTCCTCCTGCTGATCGAAGCCTACCACGATGGCGACCGGCAAGCCTGGCGATACGCCCTGGCACGAATGAGCATCGTGCCGACGCAGGTGCGGCACGCCGACACGCTCGTCTGGGAAACCGACTGGGCGATCCAACGGCCCCATACACCGTATTTCGTCTACAAATCATTTTAATCCAAAATCCGCTTGACCAATATAGACCTGGTGTCTATATTAGTCACCAGCAAGCCAGCCGCGACGCCGCCGCGACTGCACACCACGGGTGAAAAGGCACTTCGATGAACAAGCCAGTCGTTCTCTTGATGCTATTGACGGTCGCCGTCGTCTGGCGACCCGGGACTGCGTTCGCGGACTCCCAGGGCGACACGCTTTCACAGTGGATTGACCAGCGGGGAGAACAG
>NZ_JBFHKV010001509.1:0-1518 GCF_041595215.1 Stieleria sp.
CGGCTTGGAGATCATAAAGCTGTGGATCGCTGCCGTCGTAGTTGACCAAGAACTTCCACTTGCCGTCGCGGACGGCCAAATCCGGATTGTCTTCACGCGCCGTCCCCGGACGATCCGGTGGGCGTCGCCAGTAAATCGGTTCGCTTCGGCTTTCCCGTTGATCCCCCAGCAGCGTCGCTGAAAGATCCTCGCCGTCGAAGGCGACGCCGTCCGGCGGATCGGTTTGCGTCAGGGAATAAAGCGACCGATTGACGTCCAAGGCACAGAGGATGGATTCGTCGTTGGTGGTGCCGGCCACGCCATCGGCCAACAGCCCCGGCCCCCAAACAATCAACGGCGATCGCACGCCCCCTTCATAAAGCCAGGTCTTTGCGCCACGTAGCGGATCCGACGCTCCCGCGCCTTCTTCGTGCCCATTGTCGGACATGACCAGGATCAGCGTGTTCTCGCGCAGTGAAGGGTCGTTGCGAATGCGGTCGAACAACTTGGCAAGTTGTTGGTCCATCGCATCGAGCACCGCGTAATAAAGCGCCCGCTTGGACTCGTCCGTTTTGTCGCGAAGGACTTCTGGTGGAAAGAACGGCGAATGCACATCGTCGGGCCAAACGTTGACGAAGAATGGCTTGCCATCGGCTTGCGCCTGATCGACGAACGCAACCGCTTGCTCGACAAATGCGGCCGTCACCACCGAGCGGTCTTCCCAACGAATCGGACCTCTGCCAAGGTCGGCCGATCCCAGGTCGTGCTTTTGCGGCGGCTTGCCATTGTAGGCGTCTTTCAGCGGCAGCACTCTCGGTCCCAAGCCTTCAAAATTGGTCAGACTGCGATCAAATCCATAGGCCTGAATCAGCGGCGCCTCACCGACATCGCGCTGTCCGCCCATGTGCCACTTGCCGAAATGACCGGTCGCATAACCCGATTGCTGCAAGTGACGGGCGAGCAGCGGTGCTTGGGGATCGAGCCACTGCGCCATGCCGCGATCACGGTTCAGCTTGCGCGCCGCCAGGTACGAACTGATCCGCCAGCGTTGGGGATATTGCCCCGTCGACAATGCAACGCGCGATGGCGAACAGATCGGTGAGTTGACATAAAAGTTGGTGAAACGCAGTCCCTCGGCCGCTAATGCATCGATGTTTTCGGTCTGCGCGCGCGTCCCACCGTAACAGGAGAGGTCGGACCACCCCATGTCGTCGATGAACACCGTGACGACATTCGGCCGTTGATCTGCCCGCAAGGTCGAAGGTGCAAACGCGATCGAGAACAAAAACAGGCATCCGAGCCACGTGGTGAATTGTCGGTTCATGGAAAAATTTTAAAAAGGAATGAATCGTCCGATCCCACCACAGTCTACCCGCCGTGAAATGCACCGTCGTCCCTGCGATCGAATCACCTGCCGCAACCAGAGACGTGGTTTACAATGGCCGAAACAAAACGAAATCGGCTTCTAACAACTCTGTGCAACACTTAATTATCTATGGCCCCCCTACGAGTCCTGTTGACGATCCTACTCGGCGTCGC
>NZ_JBFHKV010001510.1:0-1515 GCF_041595215.1 Stieleria sp.
AAGCCTTTTGGATCAATGGCGAATTACGGGGGCATTGGAAAGGCTTTAATTGGCGAACCGACGAGGCGCTGCAAGCGAATGCCTTGACGCTGGAGAGTTATGTGACCGATCGTTGGACCAAGAACCCGATCAATGTCGTCTTCTTTGACAATCTGGTCATCGCATCAAAATACATCGGACCGGAAAAACCGCGCTGAGGCGGAACCGCAACGCCGCAAAGGATTTTTTAGCCTTCTTGCTGGGTCGGGTATTCGGTACGTTCGACTCGGTACAGCGCGATGCCCAAGAAAAGGACGACCATCACGCCCAGCAGTTGCAAATGTGTGGAGACGGGTTCGTTGCCGAAGATGTGTTCCGCTTGACTGCGGGCATCGTCCCACTGCATCCAATCGGCCAACAAACCGCGTAGCCGATAATTGATCGTGAACTTGTTGACCAGCGCGGGAATAAACGAGACGACGTACTCCACCACGACGGTGTACATGACCGCGGCGACCATGGTACGTCGATAGAACAGCGTGCCGATCATCAAGTACAGGGCCGCATGGACAAAGCACGACAACACGACCAACTTGGTCAACACCCACCACAATTCGGATCCGATGGGTGAATCGACGACGATCGTGCAGAGCGCCACCGCGGCCAGGGAAGCGGAAAGCGTCCAAACCACGGCCGTCAAGTATTTCCCGATCAAGACCATTCGTTGGCCGGACGAACGCATGGTCAGATACACCCACGTTTGGCCTTCGATCTCCGTACTGATCGCCGGTGTGGCCCACAACAACAACCCCAACAGACAGCTGACTTCGGGGATCAAAAAATACATCGCCATCCCCAGCGGCTCGATCATGTTCTCGGCGTCAAAACGTTCGCCCATTTCAATCTTTGCGATCAGATGAATGGCGGTGATGATCGCGACCGGAAACGCAACCAGGATGAACCAAATCGCGATCCGGCCGATCGTCAGCGAACGGCGCAGTTCGAAAATCATCACCGCCAGCGGCAGAGTCAGCTTGTTCACGGCGTTTCTCCGCGATGATGTTTCAGCAGCGATTCGAACAACGTTTCCAGGTTGCCATCGGACGTCCGCAACCGCTCGATCGCGAGTCCGTCACTGCGAATCCAATGCGGCAACTGACGGTAGAACTCGCCGGGGTCGCGCAACGAGACCGCCAGCTCGGTCCGACCGGCGGACAAGGACAGCGAGTCGACCCACGGAACATCGGCCAAGCGATGCACCAGCCGCGCGGCGTCGGGGCCGATCACACGGACTTGTTGCGGCGTGTCGGCCAGGATCGATTCGATCTCGTCAGCCGTCCCCGAAGCCAGCAAGCGTCCTCCGTAAATCAACAAGAACGACGACGTGACCGCTTCGATCTCCTGCAACACGTGACTGGCGAACAGCAGCCCCCGCCCTTCGTCCGTCCAGGCCTTCAGGACCGCCGTCATGTCTGCCCGACCGACCGGATCAAGCCCGTTGTAGGGTTCGTCCAAGATCAACAGGTCCGGCTGGTG
>NZ_JBFHKV010001511.1:0-1512 GCF_041595215.1 Stieleria sp.
ATCGCCGTGCGGAGCTGGAGCAGCAGGCCTTGCACGAGCAGCTGCGAGCGGACGTCGACTCAGCCTCGTTGATCTGGAAACCCGTTGCACTGATGCGGCTGTGGTGGTTCGAGCGGCGTGAGGGATTGGTGGCACAGTTTCGAACCAGCGGATTGAGCATCGCCTTGCATGTCGCGTTGTTGTTGCTGTTGTCGACCATCTTCTTGGTCGAGGAGCAAATCACCAAGCCGGACATCATCACCGTCTCCACCGCCGTCGAAGATGCGATCGAAGAAGTCGTGATCGAGCAGGTCGAGTTGGAGGTGACCGAACCGGTTGACGAGGTGGTCGAAGAAGTCAGCGAGTCGATCGAAGTGCTGTCGGAAGTCACCGAACAATTTGTGTCGGTCGACTTGAGTGACTCCTTTGACGGCAATCTGCTCGCGGCGCCGGCCAGTTCCTCCGGCGATGGCGAGGCGATGGAAAAACCGGCCAAAGCCAAGGTGCAATTCTTCGGTTCAAAGACCGAGGCAATTGATTTTGTGTTCGTGATCGACAATTCCAACAGCATGACGCAGGGGCGTTTCGAAACCGCCCTGAACGAACTGGTCAAAGCGGTCGACAAGCTCAACAAACGTCAAAAGTTCTACGTGATTTTCTACAGCGACACCGCCTATCCGTTGTTTCATCCCTACGCCCCAAAAACGCTGGTCCCCGCAACGCCTCAGAACAAGCAACTGCTGGTCAAGTGGTTGCAAACTGTACCGCTGTGCCTGAGAACCAACGGCAAAGAAGCGCTTCAGCTCGGGTTCGACCTCAATCCCGACGTCATGTTCGTGCTCGGCGACGGAGCGTTCACCGACGGAGCCTCCCGGTACTTCAGCGAGCGACCGAACAAGAAAGTGGTGGTTCACACCCTGGGGATGGAGGTCAGCGGAAAGAACGCGCAAACGTTCAAGCAACTTGCCGCCAAACATCGCGGCACCTACCAAGACGTCGGGGTTCATCCGCAAGCCGCACTGATCGCCAAACAACTACCTCGCCCACGACTGAAAACCAGAAACGGGTACTGGGGATTAAAATTGCCGGCTAACAACAAAAAGATGCAGTAGCTCCGAGTGTGGACGCCGAATGACTGATCCCCCTTCCTGGCGCTCGCGTGCAAAGACTTTGGCGCCCGGACGCTCGGCCAAAAAGCAGGCGACCAAGCCGGCCGAAAAGCCGACTGCGAAGCCGCAGGCCGAAAGCACGCCGGAACCACGCGCTGAGCCCGCCGCAGCCGACGCGTTGCCCGCAGGTTGGCAGACGCTCGACGCGACGACGGCCATGGAATTGCTGTCGACGAACACCGGCTCCCCAAGCGATGCCGCCGACACCGATGCCGCTGCGGCCAATGCGTCTGACACCGATGCGTCTGACACCGATGCGTCAGACGACCAGGCAACGTCGTCGCGGCGCCGACGCAGACGGTTTTCATGGGTGGAATGGACCGGAATCGCGGCCGTCTTGGGATTGCTGATCGCTGCGATGCTG
>NZ_JBFHKV010001512.1:0-1510 GCF_041595215.1 Stieleria sp.
CGAACGCTTGCCATTGACTAGCACCATGTTCCCCGCCGCCCACGTCAGCAGCCCGTTGCCTTCGTGGCGAACCCGGCCAAGTTTCAAGTCGGCCAGGAACTTCGTAATCGGCTCGGTCCACATGCCGGCGTTTTGAAAAAACTTCACCGTCTCGATGCCCTCGGGCTCCAGCGACTGCGCGAAGTCTCGCGAGTTTGCCGGGTCATACGCCCACGATCGGATCTGGTTGTCCTGGTACTCGCGGATCACTTCCTGCCGCATCTCGTTGATTTCCATCGACGACACACGCAGCAGCTTTTGGTCGACCCAATCGGCCCACGGTTCTTTTGACAGATCACGCTCGGCGGAGGTGTTGATAAACCCGACGCTATCGACCTCGTACCGATAGAGCGGCCTGCCAGTCGGTTCGCCGGTCTTGGTGTCGATCTCATCTTCACCCGTGTCGAATCGAGCACAGAACCCGAGTGCTGCCAGGTCATCTTGCCCGCCCATGTCCCACGCGCCGCAAATCGCGTCTGCGTCGGACCAATCCGAAAACTCGCCTTGTGCCGCTCGCCAAGTCTCATCATGGATTGCCTTTTCCAACGACGAAACCAAGACGTTGCAGTGATAGCGTTTGAAGACGTGCAACCCAGCCGGCGACAACTGTGCATCATCCGCCTGTTCCTGCATAAACTCCCGCTTTGGCGTGACCGGATAATTCGGATTCGCCTTGGCCCAATTCTTTTCGTCGAACGGGTCATCCTCGGGGATCTCGCCCGTGCCCTCGCACTTGGGGCATCCCTTGACTGCCCCGCAGTCGCACGGGCGTTTTTCGTCCAGTCGAGCGATGAAGCAAAAACGGTGATCGCCCGGCGGGTTGTCCAGCTTGTAGCCGTCCAGCACGCGACAGGACAGCGTATCGACTTCAATCCACAGCTTCGATTGATCGTCTCCCGCCGTCGTGATCGTGATGATCAGCGGTTGACGACGCGAGCCGTGGGCGGTGTTGAGCTTGTCCCAAAGCCCCTTGTGATGGTCGCCCCATTCGTGGATCTCATCCAAGACGGCAGCGTGAACGTTGAATCCGTCCGACGTTCGCGAGTCGGACCCGAGCGGCTTAAAAAAACTATTTGGCTGATAAGATCCCTTCTTCGTCACGATCGACTTGGCCAGAACGTTGACCTGCTTACGGACCTCTGGCGAACCGTCCGCCATTGCCTTGGCCAACCCGTGGACGATCTTCGCCTGATCTTCTTTCGTTGCGGCACAGTAAATCTGCGCCCCCTTTTCCAGCGGATCGTCACACGTCAACAACAGCAGCCCGATACCCGCCGCCACGGTTGACTTGCCCCACTTCCGGCCGCAGGTGATGTAAGCATGACGGAACCGCCGGCAACCGTCCGAGCGTCGCCAACCCATCAGGCACCAGACGATAAACGCCTGATTGTCGGTCAGCTCGACCGGCTTATCGGCCCACTCGCCCTCAACGTGACGCAGGCAAGCCGGAAACCACATGATCGCGAGAGAC
>NZ_JBFHKV010001513.1:0-1508 GCF_041595215.1 Stieleria sp.
GAGGGTCGCCGGAGTTGACGTCGATTGAACGATTGGAATTGCCGGTCGCGAAACCCGCCCCGTCATCCAGCACGCCCCATCGGGGGCGACTCCGAACAGCCACGGCGGACTGATCCATTCAAATTGCAATCGCTTGGTACTCGCGCCCTGCTGAGGCGGTGCGGGTGTGCGAATCTTCCTCCTAACCTTGTTGTGATCGGGTATGAAACGACGTCTCTTCTTGACCACGATACAGTCACTCATCGCGTCCTATGTCGCGGTGCTGCTGTGCCTCACCGGTGCCCCTTCAGGTTCGGTCGCAAGTGGCCAAGAAACAGGGGACGCCGCGTCGCAACATGTGAACGATCCCGACGCCAGTGATCCCCTCGATTCGGGCGTCTTCCGTTGGCGCGTCGGACCTCCGTTTCTGCAGGTCGACGCCCAGCGTTTGCCGGCATCGCCGGAGCATCCCTGGTTGGCGGTCAAAGATCCCAGCATCGTGCGTTACGCCGACCGCTGGCATTTGTTTTGCACCTTGCGGAAACGCAAATCGGGCGACGGTCGGATTCGAATCGGATACCTTTCCTTTGCCGACTGGGCCGATGCCAAGGAGGCCGACTGGAGCGTGTTGGACTTGACGATGGGCTACCACGGGGCGCCGCAGATTTTCTATTTCCAGCCGCATCGCAAGTGGTACCTGATCTATCAGGCCAGCGATGACACCCGCGGCTTGAAATACGGACCCTGTTTTTCCACCAACGATTCGATCGACCAGCCCGACCGTTGGACGCGTCCCGAACCACTGTATGTCGTCAAAGACGGCGCCAAAGCGGGATTGGATTTTTGGGTCATCTGTGACGATGCCAAGGCACACCTGTTCTTCACGACGCTCAACGGTCAGATGTGGCGGGCCGAAACTTCACTCGCTGATTTCCCCAATCGCGGATGGTCGGATCCCCAAGTGGTCTTGCAAGCCGACATCTTCGAAGCCAGTCACACGTACGCGATCCAAGGACGACAATTGTATTTGACGGTGGTCGAAGCCCAAGCCGGCCGCAGGCGTTATTTCAAGGGCTTCGTCAGCGACCGGTTGGACGGAACCTGGAAGCCGTTGGCGGCAAGTCAGCAAAAACCGTTGGTCTCACCGGTCAACGTGGTCAATCAAGACCAATCGTGGGCGACCTCGTACAGCCACGGCGAACTGATTCGCAGCGGCTACGACCAGCGATTAGAAGTCAACCCCGATGATTTGCAATTGTTGTTCCAAGGAGCCAACGACAAGGAGTACCAACGCGGCAATTACGGCGACATCCCCTGGCGGCTGGGAATTCTAAAGTAGCGACGCTCGCCAGAGCTGGACGTTCAGGATGGTTTGATTTGGCAGAATGATACGGGGCAGAATAATGTTCTGACCGCTCCGAAGCGCGGAGCCAAAATCCGACGGCTCCCATCATTCCGCCTTCCCCATCATTCCGCCTTCCCCATCATTCTGCCTTCCCCATCATTCTGCCTTCCCCATCGTTTTGCCC
>NZ_JBFHKV010001514.1:0-1503 GCF_041595215.1 Stieleria sp.
AAGTAGCTGCCCGGCACCAGGGCATCGTCGACCTCGGTCGAGATCCGGCCGTTGGGTGAATAGATCAGCTCTTGCCCGAACGCGTTGTAGAGCCGCATTTCTTTGCCGCTTTCGACGATTTGTTCGCTGCCGCTGAGTTGCAGATCGAACCGTAGAAATTCGATGTCGTCGATTTCGAACTGAAACAAGTCGCGATCGGAGGGACCATCAAGGATGCCGACGAAGTTTCCGCGGTAGGATGTGGTATCGAGCTGTCCGGCCGTTTCGAAGGAGTCGCCGAGGTCGGGGAACGCCTGAGCGTCGTCGACCAGATCAACGACCATCGCGTAGTCACCGGAGACGGGGCCGGATGAGTTTGCGCCCGAGAGTGCGACGAAGACTTGTTGGTCGTCTTGGATTTGCAGAACGATTCCGGTTCCCGATTGGTTTTCGCCGATCACGTTGCCCAGCGAATCGAGAACCTCGACCGCCGGACTGGTTGTTTGTAAACCGGCAAAGGAAACCACCAGTGTTTGACCGGCCGAAGCGCTCACTGAAAAGACGTCTTGTTCGCTAGCGTCGGCGAGTTGTCCGATGACTTTTTGGCCGAGCAGTCCGTTCAAACCGTCGGCCACCGCAAGCGTGCCGTTGGGTTCGGATTCAAAATTCGCCGGCGCCCCGGTGTAACTACTTTGCATGCCGTAGGGGCCGACGAAGGTGCCGAAGACGTTTTCCGAACCGACGCGGACGAAGTACTGGCCTGTCGCCGGGGCCACGAACCGCGCGGCGTCCCCGTCATCGGACGTGACCAGCGTGCGTCCGCTCGAATCCAAGATCTCGAGTCCGGGAGGCAGCGTGGGACTGAACAGGGGCGCGTTGACGTTGAACGTGTTGATCGAAAAGCGGTCGCCGCGATTCAAATTGACGCGAAAGAAATCGACGTCACGCGTGGAGCTGATGGTGCCTTCTAAGACGTCGCCGCGGGGCAGGGCGGTGGCGGAAGCCGGCACATCATTGGGCTCGATTTCGGCCGCCAGCAGTTGCCGTTTTTCGAGCGTTTCCGCCTGCAGTTTTCGGCGCATCCGATGTCGGGACGCAGCATTTCGGGGGCGGGCTAGTCTTCGCGCAGCAGCAGGCGGACCGGCACCCCGGTCGGCGGATTTGGAGAACAAAGGCATCGTTGCGGGATCACGGTGGGGAATGACGAGGAAGCAATGAAGAGTGGGGATGGCCCGAGTTTAGCTAATCCGCGGCGCCGATGTTGTAATTGGCGTCCACCCACCCCCCCGGAAATGCCCAGAGTCCGCGTTACCCGCCGGCGAGATGGCCGAGTATCCCCAAGGGATTTCAGCGAGTAGCCGGAGGTCAGCGCAGCGTTCGGGGAACGCGTCGCCGGGATCGCGCCAGCGAGCCGAGTATCCCGAAGGGATTTCAGCGAGTAGCCGGAGGTCAGCGCAGCGCCACCTCCGGGAAGCCGGTCGCGGGATTCCCATCGACCCCGACGGGGTCGCAGCGAAGCCATCT
>NZ_JBFHKV010001515.1:0-1503 GCF_041595215.1 Stieleria sp.
ACTGAGTCGACGATGCAAGTTGCGGACCGAACGGGCACGCAGGAGGATGTCAAGCTGTTCAGCGTATCGGATTCCGCGGAGCGAGTCATGGCCGCACGAACGACGGGTTGGGGGGAAACGAGGTCGGCTTGTCAAACTTCGCAAGGTCGACATTGCGATCGGATGCGTCGATCGCCCAGGGATCTTGCCGAGTTTTTTTCAGATGTGGCGAGTGGAGCGGCAAACTTGGATAAGATCTAGCCTGATCACCAAGTTTCATCACCCGACATCGACCGGTCCCCGCAGTATGTTTTCGTGTCTATTGTCACATCGAATCACGGCACTCGCAGTTCTCGCCACCGCTTCCCTGCTCACATCGCTGCTCAAGGCCGAGGCGACTGAGTCAACCGCACGTCCCAACGTGTTGTTGATTCTGACTGACGATCAGGGCTGGGGCGATTTGGGTTCCAGCGGCAACCCCATCATTTCGACTCCGACGCTGGATCGCCTGGCCGGCGAGAGCGTTCGGCTGAACCGGTTCTATGTGTCACCGGTTTGCGCACCCACGCGGGCGGCGCTGTTGACCGGGCGGTACCCCGAACGCACCGGTGTTGCCGGCGTCACCGGTCGCCGCGAAGTCATGCGGGCGGCGGAACGTACGATGGCAGAACGGTTTCGCGACGCCGGTTATGCAACCGGCTGTTTCGGGAAATGGCACAACGGCGCCCAGATGCCGTTGCATCCCAACGGTCAAGGCTTCGAAGAATTCTTCGGTTTTTGCGGCGGTCACTTCAACCTTTACGACGACCCGCTGCTGGAACGAAACGGCGTCCCCGTGCGAACCAAAGGCTACATCACCGATGTGCTGACCGACGCCGCGATCGAGTTCCTCAAGACGCCGCGCGAGCAACCGTTTTTCTGCTACGTGCCTTACAACGCGCCGCACGGACCGTTCCAAGTCCGCCAAGACCTGTTCGACAAGTACGACACCGGAGAAATTTCAGAGAAAACCGCGGCGGTCTACGCGATGGTCGAAAACATCGACGACAACGTCGGCCGCTTGTTGAACACGCTCGAGCAGCAAGGCAAAACGAACGACACCATCGTCCTGTTCTTGACCGACAACGGGCCCAACGGCAAACGATTCAACGGCGGCATGCGCGGCGCCAAAGGCAGCGTCCACGAAGGCGGGTGCCGCGTGCCGTGCTTCATCCGTTGGCCGGGGCGGATCCAACCGAAGCGGATTGAGCAAATCACCGCGCACATCGATTTGCTGCCGACACTCGCCCAATGGTGTGGAATTCCATCGGATGATTCGGCTGCGTTGGACGGCCAAAGCCTGGTGAAATTGATTCAAGACGGCAGCGATCCGGCACTCGCCGAGCGTTCGATCTTGACCTACCGCCCGAACCAATCACAGCTCGAAAAATTCGGCAAGGCTGGCGTCCGCACCAATCAATATCGGCTGACCATCGAAAATGCCAAGGTCGCGCTGTTTGACATGCATGCCGATCCCGGACAGGA